>JBKQHH010000182.1:0-9368 GCA_052148875.1 Solirubrobacteraceae bacterium | reverse complement strand
CGTGCGGCCCACCCGTGGCGCGATTCGGCCTAACCCGCTCGGCGCTGGCCCTGGCCCGCTTCTCGCTCCGCTGCTGTTCTTCAATGCCGGCACCGCTCACGCTCCCGCGCGGCAAATCCCTACCCCGGCCCCATAGATCATGGGCTCGCGCCGTTGGAAGGCCAGAGCGCGTCGCACATTCGAGAACCTTCCTTAAGAGCCAGATAGCAAGAATCCGTGGCGAGCGGCCTACGGATGCCCGAACGCACGGTCACAAAACTGCGACTCGCGGCTCTATTGCTCTTGTCGACGGCGCGAGGCCGTGGACTCTAAACGACAGAAGGGGAGTGATGCAAAACCACCACGCACTCACCAAGCGGAGAGGGATAGTTGTCTGTGGCGCTCTCGCCGCAGGAGCGGTTCTCGCCGTGGTGCTGCTCACGAGCGGCGCGGGCAGTTCGGCCAAGGCGAGCACACCGACGCTCGCAGCGATCTATCCGGCACTTGCCAGCACCGAACCAACCGGGCTGCCGCTCATCAGCGATCCGAGATCTACGACCGCCGCGCCTACCGGCCCTGCGTTCCTCGCGAGCCCGCCGACTGGCGCTGACCCCGAAGGCTGGCCCATCGTCAGCACGATTCGTAAGCTGCCGATCGACCTGCCAGGCACGTCCGCTTGGATCGCCCAGAGCATCGCAGGCGGCATCTGCATCCTCGACGCTCGCAGCACGCCCGTCAACGGGCACTATCCGATCGGGCTTAGCTGTTCAGAACCAGGCAAGAGCGACGACGGCTCGACGCTTGAAACGAGCCTGGCGGGGAGCAGCGAGGTGGCGATCGTCGGCGTCGTGCCGAGCAGTGTCTCGGCGGTGAGCGTCACGCTCAGCGACGGCAGTACCAAGGCCGTTCCGGTGAAAGACGACAGCTGGGGAATCGAAACGACGGCACATCTCCAGAGCACATCGACTGTGACGGGAGGCTGATGGAATGAGGAAGGTGCGTAAGCTCGTCGCAGCAACAACCGTCGCGTTCTTTGCTGTCGTAGTGACAGCGCTGGCGATCAACTGGACAGGTAGCCATTACTACCTATCCAGCGGTCAAAACGGCTTTCTCAATCGGACGGTCATCGTCCAGGCATCGTTCGGTAAAGGAGAAAACCGCGCGGTTTGTGCCGGCATCCGCTACTACGGACTTTCATGTGTTGGGCGCGGGTCCATCGCATCGTACATCGAACCCTATGCCGTTCTGTCGGAACCATACCTCCACAACCACGACACCGAAGGCGGTTATTTCGTGGGCGAATACCTCGAATAGCTAAGTGGAGAAGGTGCGGGGCCGCCCCACGCGCTAGGGCTCGGCCCGAGCCGTTCCGCGCCCGCGCATCTCGAAGAAAACGCGAACGAAAGGAGACTGGGCAGGGGCCTTTCATCGAAGACATCCGCTCGGGAGGTAGACGTTTCACGGGGATCTCTATCCGTAAGAAATGTCAGAAGGGGCGACCCAACGAAGCGAATGCCTTGAATAGGGCAATTCGGCAGTTGGGCCAGGTGGGTCGCTTGGCGCCTATTTCTTGAATCACCAACGAACTAGGGAAGGGCTTGAACATGACAACCAGCGCTGCAATTCGAGCGAGGTTCCGACCGCTGCTGATTGCGGCAGCGGTCGCCTCGGGCATCGTCACCGTGGGTATGCTGCCGACGCAGAGCTACGCGGGCGAAGTCGGGGTTGGCTATTATTGCTTCATCGAAGTTCCAACGAACACGGACTGCGCGAATATCGCAGGAGGCAGTTGGTCGAACGGTAAATTTGATCAGAACACTGTCGCCGCGGGAGCGGGCGGAGAAGTGTGCGAGCACACTTATTACCTCGGCACTGGCACTACGGTAAGTCGGCGGTGCGGGTCGACGCGGGTGAACGCAGCGACGGATCTTTTCTGCCCGTACCTCGAAGGATACAGCTTCTCTGGACACGCGGGCCGAGGTAACTCCCCGAAAACCAACGTCGGCGGCGAGACTGAAGTCGTCCACGATACGTGCGTCTGATACTCGGCTAGACACGACCACTTACTGTGCTGGAATGGAGAACACTAACATGGCTAACAGCTCCCGTCGTTCCACGTGGCGGCTCCGAGTGCTAATTCCTGGGCTCGGCGTTGCCGCTCTTATTCTCGTCGTCGCGGCGCTAAACCCAATCGCGGGCGTGTCCGCACGATCGACTCCTGCGGATGCCAAGGGGCCCAACGGTGCGGCAGTGATAAGAACGTTGGCAGTGCTGCACCCGCATCTCGGTGCACGCGCCGCCGATACGCTACTCGCGAGCGCGCAAGGAAGACTCGGCATATTCACACGCGCTCGCGCGACATCTGACGCGATGCCGCCAGAACTGGCGTCAGTCCTGCCCGAAGCAGTCGAACGGCAACAGTCGCGTCTGGCAGCGATAGAAGGCAGCAATGAGCTGTTCGTTACACCGAGCGCCAGTGGCGTTTGCTTGAGCGACACGAACGGCTCGCAAAGCGGCTGTCTGCCACTTTCTAGAATCCTGGAAGGCGGGGTCGCCCAAAGCACAGAGTGCGGCCGCGGTCTGCCTAACGACGAAACGGTACAGGTGGCAGGGATGGTGCCAAACGAAGCGAGCCAGCCTACCGCGATCCTTAGTGATGGAACGCGACGGCCTCTGGAAGTCCACAACAACGTGTTTGTGGCGGACTTCGGACGTAAGCAACCGCTGCCGACCGAGATCGAAGTGCAGATGCCTACTGGTCCACATTTGTTCCCTTCAACCGTTCCGGCCGACGCGGCGCAGGAAGACTGCGTCATCCCACGCTGAGGAAGGGCTCGTTCGTTGTTGGTGGGGCCTGGCGATCATCGCCAGGCCCCACATCGGGCTCACGTCTCCTGGTAGGAGGCTTCTATGTCTGAAGCCTTGGCTGGGGTCTGGACGGGCGGCTCGAGTGCAATCAGGTGTCGCCGGGATTCCCGCCCTCTGTCGAGATGGGCGGGCTCGGTCGCGAGTGGCATGTGGCCTTCGGCGAAGATGCGTTCGACCTCGTGCAGCCACTTGGCGGGTATCTCCTCCTCGAGGCGCTCAAGGAACGAGGCGGTTGACGCGGCGCGGATCGGCGTGACGTTCTTGGGCAGACTCTCGGGGTCTAGTGCTCGCGTGATCTGGTTCGCAAGCTCGGGGCGCGGCGCGTAGGCCATGTACTGTTCGGTCGTGTTGAGGCGTGCGTGGCGCATGAGCCCTTGGATCGTTCGTACGTCTACGCCCTTCGCGGCGAGGCTGGTGCCGAAGGAGTGGCGGAGGTTGTACATCTTGATCGGCTTCAGGCCAGCCTCCTGGCACGCGAGCTTGAAGGCGGCTCGAAGGGGCTTGTCCCGAACTGGCCGACAGGGCTCCAGCTCGCTGACGAACACGAAGTCCTCATCGCTTGTGGCGTAGCCCCGCTGCTTGAGCTCGAGTAGGGCGCGGGCGAGCCGCGGGGTCATGGGAATCGCCTCGCAGTCGGAGGTCTTGGGAGTGTCGAGCTGGTTGAGCACCCAGTTGTCGTAGGGGCGCAGGACGAGGGCGTTGAAGTCGACGGCGCCCCAGCGGAGACCCAGGGCCTCGCCGGAGAGGCGAAGGCCGGCGTGGGCGCCGCACAGCCAGAATGCTTCCTCGAAGACGCGCGGGGCGTGTGTGAGCAGGCGGTCGATCTCGCTGGGGTCGTAGAAGTCGTCGCGGCGGAGAACGCGCTCGCGCTGCTCGCGCTTGCTGCGCCGCTTGACCTCGACGAGCGGGTTGGCGGGTATCCAGCGCTGGCGCACGGCGTAGTTGAGGCACGCTGAGAAGATGTCTCGGTACTCGTTGCGGGTTTGCGCGGCCGCTGGCGCGACGAGCATCCATAGGAGCTTCTTGCGGCGAGCCACGATCCAACCGTCGGCTTCGAGTTCCTTCGCTTTCGCGTAGGTGACGGACTTGGCGCGCTGGGCGTTGAGGGACGACGCGGTAGGCGCCGCGGCGCAGGTGGTGCCAGGTTCCCGGTAGCTCGTCGGCGATGCGGACTGCCTCGTCCTTGGTGGCGACCTCGACGGGCAGACTGTCGTGCGGCTGGGCGGTCCAGCGTTCGACCTCGATCTGCTCGACGTGCTTGCCCTCGGCGCGCGCCGTCTTGGCGGTCTTCTCGCTGATGACCTTGTAGGAGGGGAAGTCGTCGAAGTAGCCGCGCAGTCGTCCGTCGAGGAAGTCTTGAAGTGGCGTCTGTGCGCCGAGGTCTCGATATAGACGCTCGAACATGACCTCGTAGCCGGTGAGCGTGGCGCGCTTCAGGTCTTTGTCTCGGTGGCGCTCCGCGACCCAGCCCTGTGTCGCATCGAAAAGCGTGTGGAGCTGGCTGGCTTCGTCGCGGTCCTTGATGTCGCCGGCCAGCTCGCTCAGGATCGCGTCGAGCTGCTCTTGGGCGTCTTTCGGCGTGAGGTGCTCGGGGGTGGGGCAGGGGCCGTCGCCGGCCCGCCAGATGATCGCGCCGCGGGCGCTGCGGCGACCGGAGTCGCGCACGTGCGCGGGGCCAAGGCACTTGGCGGCTCGCACGCCATGTTCGTCGCGCCAGAAGGCGTAGTAGGCACGCTCGCCGCCCTTGCCTTCGGCCCTGACCTGGAGATGCCCTGTCGGGCGAGTTGTTTTGCTCACGGTGTCTATGACCCCCTCGGACTCGAACCGGCCAACGAATTTCCGTAGGAGGCGCCGGGGCATCTTTCCCCAGCCTTTCCCTAGAGGGCGCAGCGAGGGCGCCGCAAGGGCCGGAAACTAGGGCTAATACCGCCGAAATTGGGCCAAGCAGAGCCTAAACCGCTGACTCATAATCGGTAGGTCGCAGGTTCGAGTCCTGCCGGGCCCATGACGAAAACGCCTGCAAACGGGTTGAAAAGCAGCCTATCACGAGTCTGGGACGGCAGGCTATCTTTCCCTACATCTTTCCCCAGCGGTCGTCCGGCGGTCGCCGGGGCTTGTTTGGGGCGTGTCCGTCGGCCCTGCTGGCACGCCAGGTCGACGCGGCGGGCGAGCGTTCGACGGAAGAATCCGTTGGCCGGTTCGGCCGCCTTGGGGTCTATACCCGCATGGAAGCAACAACACCAACAACAGAGGCTCCCCTGCAGCAGGACCGGCTGCTTCGCCCGGATCAGGCCGCTTGGTATCTCAACGTCAGGACGAGCTGGGTCTATGAGGCCGTGAGGGCAGGCCGCTTGCCCTGCCATCGGGTCGGCCGGCACATCCGCTTCACGCGCCCCATGCTCGACGAGTGGCTCGCCCAGCAGCCTCGGCAGTAGCGGCCTGCGTAGCACCCGCGGTGAGCGTTCACGGCTGAGCGCGTGGAGTTGAACGCTGGCTGAGCGTCAGGTCGTGGTGCGCGAGGAGAGCGCGGCGATGAACGGCTCGCGAATCGCAGGGTCGCAATGCTGCTCCTCAAGCGCCCGCTTCTCCTTGTCCGGGTCATCTCCAGCCGGATAGTCCGTTCCCGCACCGCACGCGAGCGGCAGCGAGGAGAGACCATCCCATGCTGGTCCTGGGAAAGTCGCGTCGATCTCCACACGCTGCCCGCCAAGGGTGATCGCTATGTATCGGTGGACGTCTACGAGTCCCTCGTCGGGAACGGCCGCCGCGGCGGCGGTGCCGAACAGCTCGCGTGCGCGATCACGGTCCAAGGCGTAGACGCGGTGGACGATGACGGGCTCGGTATCGGGGAAGCGCTCGGCGAGGGTGCGGGCGAGGAACAGGTGCTTGGTGGAGCATGTACCGCGCTGCTCGCGGAGCATCGCGTCGACCGTGCGCTCACTCGGGCGCCCGTAGGGAATCGCACGGATGGCCTCAACCAAGTCGACCAGCGTGGCGTCGGGAGCGATCACCGCCTGGTCGATGGTAGTCGCCACGCGATCGTGAGCGGTGTCCGGGCGCTTGGTGCTCTCCGGCATCGACGTTCAGCTCGATCTTGCGGTGGTTCGCTCGCTCGATCCCGTTGGAACAGGGCGGACAGGGCTGGGCCTACTCGGATGCGCTGGAGCGATCCCGAGGACGCACGCGCTGGCTCGCGTTCATCGACCTTGACGAGTTCCTATTCTCGCCAGGCCCGACGCCGCTGCCGGCAGCGGCGCGTCAGCTGCTGGCGCTGAGCGAGCTGAGCTGCTCGGCATACCCGGAGGCGATGAGCCGCTCGTCGGCGGGAAAGTTTGGTTAGGCGCCGGAATCCAGTAGAGCCGATTTCGCAGGCGTCGCCTGCCATTTCACGCTCCTCGCAGCCCGCACGTTCCACCCCGGTGCCCAACCCCAACACGGTGACGCCATCTGCCGCCGACTCATGCCATACAGCCGCGGACGGTCGTTCTGTGACCGCCGGGGCAGGGTGGGCCGGGCGGCCGTACGGCGCCTGCGGTCACAAATCCCGGGTATCTGGCTCTAAGTGGCTGACGCGGCACGGCCGATGAACGGCCGTGCCGTCGTTGAGTGTCCAGCTACAGAGGGAGACGAAGGTGTTGATGGCACGCTTGAGGCATGTCTCGCGGCGCGGAGCGGCGCTCGCTTTGATTGCTCTAGCCAGCGCAGCGGCGTTCGCATTCGCGACGCCAACTGCCGGCGCATACGAGGACACGTGGGGCTGGAAGACGTGCAGTGGCTGCGAACTGCGAGACCCAGGCGGCTATCACCTGTGGGAATGGGTCGGGATGAATCACGTCGGCGGAACCGCAATGAAACGCTCCTGCGCGCTGGCGTGGAACGGAAGCGCATGGGAGTACGGCTCGGGCTGTGACGAAGGCCGCTCCGAAACGTACCGTGAATTTCCCTACCGCGAAAACGCCCTCGCGATAGCGCAGGGCTGGAGCTACAGCGGCGGCGAACTCACGATTGCCGCAGCAGCAGTCGGGTGAGCGAGTTCTCCCCGAAAGCAGAGAACCACACACCTCTACCTATTGGAGAAGACGGATGAAGACCAGACACATACCCAGGCGGCTGCTGCTCGGCCCACTCGCCGTGCTGATCGTCGCAAGCACGACCACCGCGTTCTCGCTGGCCTCTACGGGCAGCGGTAGTCCCGAGCCAACCGCGCCGACCGTCAAGCAGGTGCCGGCGAAGATCGCCGCCGAGTTCCCCGCGCTGCGCAAGGCGATCGACCAGAGTGAAGCGCAGCAGATCCCGGCCGTCGAGAAGGTGATGGACGCGTTGGCGAGCCGCGACGAATCAAGCGAGATCGGCGGAGCGAACAGCGAACTCGCCCGCCGGGTCTCGCAGGACGGAGAAAACGCCGAATACGTCGTGCCGGGCAACGAAGTCGTGTGCATGGTGTCGATCTCGGTCGGCCACGCGACCGGCGGCGGCTGCGCGCAGGCGTCATCGGTTGAACAGACCGGGACGACAAGCCTCACGGTCGTTCCCGGCGGCTACGAGGTCAGCGGCATCCTGCCCACGGGCACGACGACGGTGAGCATCGCGAACACGATCAAGCAGACGACAGTCGTGACCGCGAACGCTAACCATGCCTTCGAGTTCTACAGCGCCGCGCCGCTCGAGAAGCTGTCCTACGCCCTGCCCGGCGGCGGGGAGCACGAAGGGTCGCTCGAACTGCCGGGTCCACCCGGCGCGCCGCCTGCGCCGGCCGGCTGAGCAGGGGACATGCGGGGGGCCTGGGCTGGGCCTGCGGTAGCGCGACGCAGGCCCAGCGGCATCTCATGCGGCATGGGGGCAGCGGTGCCACGGAACGCAAATAGATATGTCGCTGCGGCTCGGAGCGGCGCGTATCGTGTAGGTCTTGATGCCCCGCAATCGGAATCGCGTGAAAGAACGGCACTCCGCCGACCCCGAGGTGCCGTGACGCTCCGGGCACGCTCACCCCGGCCCGGCCCGCTCGGGATGCTGGCGCGCTCGCGCGCCACTCCCAAGGACTTCGCTGAGTTCTACGACCACCTCGCGCCGAACGTGCTGCGGTACTTCGCCAGGCACACGCAGGACGGGCAGGCCGCGTTTGACCTGATGGCTGAGACGTTTGCAAACGCGTTCGAGAAGCGGGCCGACTTCAAGGGCGTCCGCGACGATCAGGCCGCCGGCTGGCTGTGGAGCATCGCCCGCCACGAGCTCGCCAAATACAAGCGGTCGCGGTCGGTCGAACTTGCAGCTCTGACGCGACTCGGCCTCGAGCGTCCCGCGCCAAGCGATCAAGAGCTCCGAGAGGTCGAGCAGCTGCTCGCCCTCGAAGGACTGGTCCGCGAGCACATCCCGGCAGCCCTGGACTGCCTCTCGCCCGATCAGAAGCAGGTCATCCGTCTACGCTTCTACGACGGTCTGAGCAACGACGAAATTGCCGCGCGACTGGAGGTTTCCAACGATGTCGTGCGCTCTCGGCTTTCTCGCGGGCTCGGGATTCTTCGCCGCAATACGCAGCTTCAGGCCGCGATCGAGACCCTGGCGGACGCATGAAGCGCCCAACCAGCAATCCACGCAACCCGTGGAACCTGCCGAGCGTCCAGTCCTTCGGCGAGCAGGTGCGCAGGCTGCAGGCCAACGGCTATCAGCGGTCAGAACCGAAGCGGCCCAGCCTTCGCGTAGTCTTTGCCAGTGGCGCAGTCGCAGCATTGCTCGTGGCGACCGTCCTGATCCTCGCGCCCGGGCGGCCCGCCCAGGCGAACAGTATCGTCAACGAAGCGCCAGCCGCCGCGCAACGCGCGGGGTCGCTGAGATTTCGCTCGACGCTCACAATGCGGGCCCACGGACACCCGCGGCCCGGTATCAGCGAGGAAGGCGCGATCGATTTCCTGACCGCCGAATACACGACCACGACACGGTTCGCCACCAGCGATCAGCGGCTCGAACGACGCCGAATCGACGGCGTGCTGTACGCGTCACGCGGCCCCGTCGGCTCCGCGCCCGGCAAACAAACGCTCTGGGGCTCCGCGCCGGTACGGAAAGGCACCCCCGGTGGGTTCGCGTCCGAAAGCGACGCTTTCACAGACCCGCCATCTGTCTTTCGATCGCTTGCGCACATCACGGCGCCCGTCCGTCGCATCGGACCCGCCAACCTAAAGGGCGTCCCGACCACGCTCTACGAGCTATCGACCAGCCTCGCCACGTTCCTCGCCTCCGATGGCGGCCACGTCCAAGACCCGGCGATGTACCGCGAGGTCCACGCGACTCTGAAGGTGTGGATCGACCGCGAGGGCCGGCCTCGCCAAGTCGACGAGACCTTCGCGGCCGGCGGCTCCTACCTGAGCACCCTTGTTCAGTTCGGCGGCTATGGGCAGGCCGTGCTCGTGCAGGCGCCGCCCAGCTCGCTCGTGCGGCCCACCCGTGGCGCGATTCGGCCTAACCCGCTCGGCGCTGGCCCTGGCCCGCTTCTCGCTCCGCTGCTGTTCTTCAATGCCGGCACCGCT
>JBKQHH010000181.1:0-5628 GCA_052148875.1 Solirubrobacteraceae bacterium | reverse complement strand
AAGACGTTCATCACGAACGGCATCAACGCCGACCTCGTGATCGTGGCGGTGAAGACCGGGGTGGGCGGGCATCGAGACAGACATCGCGGCATCAGCCTCGTGGTGGTGGAGCGCGGCATGGAGGGCTTCGAGCGCGGGCGCAACCTCGAGAAGATCGGCCAGCACGGCCAGGACACCGCGGAGCTGTCGTTCGCGGACGTGCACGTGCCGCTCGACAACCTGCTCGGCGAGGAGGGCGAGGGCTTTCGCTACCTCGTCTCGAACCTGCCCCAGGAGCGCCTGTCGATCGCCGCCGCCGCGGTCGCCGCCGCCGAAGCGGCGCTCGGCTGGACGCTCGACTATGTGCGCGAGCGCCACGCGTTCGGCCAGCCGATCGGCTCCTTCCAGAATTCGCGCTTCACGCTCGCGGAGCTCCACGGCGAAACGCAGATCGCGCGCGCGTTCGTCGACCAGTGCGCGCTCGCGCTCAACGCCGGCGAGCTCACCCCCGAGGACGCCGCCACCGCCAAGTGGTGGTGCACAGACCTGCAGGGCCGCGTCGTCGACCGCTGCCTGCAGCTGTTCGGCGGCTACGGCTACATGCTCGAGTACCCGATCGCGCGCGCCTTCGCCGACGCCCGCGTCACCCGCATCTACGGCGGCGCCAACGAGATCATGAAGGAGATCGTCGGGCGGTCGCTGGGGTTGTAGGAGGATGTAGGGGTATGTAGAGTCCGCTGGTCGGGATGATCAGCGTCAGCAATATCCTGCGCCGCACGTTGCGCCTCTACGTCGAAAAGCATGCGCTGGCTCCACTGGCGGCGCTGCTCATCGCGGTGTTCGTCGCGCTCGACCGCGCGCCGGGCGGACACTCCCTCGGACTCGGGGCCGTCACACTCGTTCTTGCCCTGGTCGTAGTCGGACTGTTCGTCGGCGTGGTCGTGATGCTGGTGGCGGACGTGCTCGATGGCAGACCTCGCCGCAGCGTCCGCGAACTGCTGCGAGCTGCCTGGTCGGCGCTTGCCCGGCTCTTGCTGGTCGGGGTCGTCGGGACTCTCACGATCATCGTCGTGAGCTCGATCGCGCCACTCCTCGTCCTCGCCATACTCGCCACCGCGGTAGTCAACGGCGGCACACACCTATTGGCGCTCATACTCGTGCTGCCACTCATCTCGATTCTGCTGCTCGTGCTGCAGGTGCAGCTCTGCACGAGCTGGTCGGTCTCTGCAGCTGTCGCTGTGCTCGAGCGCCCAGCTGGGCTGCGAGCATTGGGGCGCAGCCGCGAGCTGGTGCGCGGCAACCGCTGGCGCGTGCTCGTGCTGATCTTCGCGCTCGCGATTCCACTTGCCATCGCTGCCGGCGTGATCGACGCTGCCAGCGGCAGCGTGAGCAGCATCCTGGGTCTCGCCGCCAGGGTGCTCGTGGCAGCCGTGGTCGCACCGATCCCCGTGATAGCTGCCACGGTGTTGTATTTCGAGCTTCGGGACGCCCAAACAGCCGTTGCCCCCGCAGAGCATGTCTGACGCCGCCGAGAAGGCCCCAACCCCGTATCATTCTGCTACGCTGCGTAGCAGTCCTCTACCAAGGAGTTTCTCATGGCTGCCGCCGCCGACCGGCCAACGCGAGTTTCATCCGACCTGCTCGACAGCGCAGTCGTCGAGGGCACCAAGGAGAACCGTTCGGCCAAGCAGCAGCTCGAGCACTGGGCGCGCGTCGGGAGGTCGGTTTGCGCGCGACAGACAGCTTCCAGGCATCGGGTGGAAGCCGCCATGGCAGGGGTTCTCCCAGTCGAGCATCTCTCCGATGATGAGGGAGTCGTGTTCGACTCTGAGGTGCAGTCCCGGCTGGAGGCGCGTCTGCGAACGACGAACCTCGGCGCGGTCCTTGCCGCGCGCGGGGTCACGACCGTGGCGCTGAACGAGCAAGGCGAACTGACCGAGTATCGGCCTGACGGAACGAGCGCGTCCGTTTGAAGCAGCTGCATGTGGTCATTGGACCGAATGGCTCGGGCAAGACCACGTTCGTCACAGAGTTTCTCGCGCTGGAGCTGCCGGGCTACGCGTATGTCAACGCGGACGAGATCGCCAAGGCCAGGTGGCCCGCCGACTCCGATGCGCACGCCTACGAGGCCGCTCAGGTAGCTGCCGAGACCCGCGCGCACCTCATCGCCAGCGGCCGGTCGTTCATCGCCGAGACCGTCTTCTCCCATCCGTCGAAGCTCGAGGAGATTCGCTCTGCGCAGGAGGCGGGCTATCAGGTTGTGCTCCATGTGATGCTCGTGCCGGAGGAGCTGGCAGTCAGGCGCGTTGCGTACCGGGCGCAGGCGGGCGGGCACGACGTACCCGAGCACAAGATCCGTGAGCGCTACCACCGGTTGTGGCGACTCGCTGCGCAGGCTATCTCGCTTGCGGACAGGGCCGTCGTGTATGACAACTCGCGGCCCGCTGGGCCAGTCAAGATCGCGGAGCTCTTCGGGGGACTGCCAATCGGGGCTGCCCCCTGGCCGGAGTGGGCGCCTGAGCCAATGGTCTCCCGCTGGGGCGAATAGAGCAGCGTCGCCCCACAGGAACAGTCGACGGGCCTGCATGACCTCTCGGTCGCACAAGCCCGCACGGCTGCGTGAGCTCCTAGCCTTCTTCCTGCCGCGTGTCGGCCTCGATCGCTTCTTCGTCGTTCTGCGTTCCGACAGCGCTCAGGCCGGCGAACATGGCGGGCGCGCCGCCGATCGAGTCGAGCGGGGCCTGCCACCCGATCTCGTTGCTGCACGGCACGGGTTCGTAGCAGCTGGGCTCCTGGGAGCCTTCCTTGCCCGTCTGCAGCAGCTCCGCTTCGCTGCTGAGCGTCTTGTCGCGCTTGATCACGCGCAGGATCGGGCCTTCGATGAGCACGCTCGTGCCACCGCATTCGAAGCTGGCGAGCGCGCTGCCCAGCACGGGCGACCAGCGGATCAGCGCCAGGCCCCAGTATTCCTGCTTGCGGGTGACGAGCAGGCCTTCCAGCGGCGCGAACTGGACTTCGCCGGCTGACGCTTCCGTGGACTGGCAGGTGGCCGACCCCATGGCGCAGCCCGTCAACGTCAGCTCGAGGCTCTCGGTGTCGGCGCCCGTGAATTCGCCCGTCGTGCGCGACGCCGAGCACGTGAGCACCGGCGTCGCCCGCTTGCCGGTGGTGATCCCGGCCCACTGGGTGAGCGCGACGCTGCCCGTGGAAGCCGTGAAGCCCGGTTTGGGACCGGGTCCCGGCAGCCAGTGGTAGCGGGCGCCCGACGCGACCGCGCCGGTGCACGTGGAGTCGGAATAGCCGCTACCGGATTGCCCCTTCGGATACTTGACGCAATGCCCGAACTCCGGCGGCACGAATCTGGAGCTGGCGCTCGCCGTGCCTGCCGACACGAGAGCCGTGGCGATGACCGCAGCCGCAATCGATGCGAGGCGCAACCTTCTCATATGTTCCCCTCCTCCGCGCCATTGCGCGGGTCCCTCCTTGCGCGCGACCCGGCCTCTTCCAGGTGACGCCGTGCAGACAACTATACGCCTGGCGGTGCACCGGATGTCAACCGGTCGGGGAGTCGCTCAGGCCAGCTCCCGGGCCAGGTCCACGAAGTAGTCCAGCGAGTGCGGGTTGGCGAGCGACTCGACGCTCGCGGCCTGCTCCGGCGGCGTGCCCATCAGGATGCGCTTCACCGGCACCTCCAGCACCTTGCCCGACAGCGTGCGCGGCACCTCGGCGATCTGGCGGACCTCGTTGGGGACGTGGCGCGGCGAGCAGTCCTCACGGATACGGCGCTTGATCGTCGCCGCGAGCTCGTCGTCCAGGAGGATGCCCTCGCGCAGCGTCACGAACAGGATCATCGACAGCTCGCCGCCGGGCTCCCCGTTCGCGTCCCTGCCGGGGATGTCGACGACGAGCGCGTCGAGAACCTCGGGGACGCCGCTGGCCGCCCGGTAGATCTCGCTCGTGCCCATGCGCACGCCCTGACGGTTGATCGTCGAATCAGAGCGCCCGTAGATGACAGCGCCGCCGCGCGGGGTGATGCGGATCCAGTCGCCGTGGCGCCACACGCCCGGGTACATCGCGAAGTAGCTCTCGCGCAGCCGCGAGCCGTCGTCGTCGCCCCACAGGAACAGCGGCATCGAGGGCATCGGCTCGCGCACCACCAGCTCCCCCACCTCGTCGACCACGCTGTTGCCCTGTTCGTCCCACGCCTCCACCGCGCAGCCCAGCGCGCGGCACTGCAGTTCGCCCTCGTACACCGGCAGCAGCGGGCAGCCGGCGACGAACGCCGTGCACACGTCCGTGCCGCCGCTCGTCGAGAACAGCCACACGTCGCCCTTCACGCGCTCGTACACCCAGCGGAAGCTCTCCGGCGCCAATGGAGAGCCCGTCGAGCCGATCGCCCGCAGCGCGCTCACGTCGTAGTCGCGGCCCGGCTGCACGCCCGCCCTCTCCGTGCTCGCCAAGAGGCCCGCGCTGACGCCCATGCACGTCATCCCCGTGCGCTGCGCGATGTCCCACAGCACGCCCAGGTCCGGGTGCGCGGGGCTGCCGTCGTACAGCACGATCGCCGCGTCGCTGTGCAGGCAGCCGACCAGGAAGTTCCACATCATCCAGCCCGTCGTCGTGAACCAGAACATGCGGTCGCCCGCGCGCAGGTCCAGGTGCATGCGCTTCTTCAGCTGCTCCACCAGGATGCCGCCGTGGCCCTGCACGATCGCCTTCGGCAGGCCCGTCGTGCCCGACGAGTACAGCACCCACAGCGGGTGGTCGAACCCCACCTGCTCGAAGCGCAGGTCGCAGCCCTTCCCGCGGGAAAGGAGCTCATCCCACGTGAGGACGCTGCGAACGCCTCCCCCGCCGGAGGCGGGCTCATGAACACCCTCATCCGCCAGGTACGGCAGCGTGACCACGTGCTCGACCGTCGGCAGCTCGGCGACGATGCGCTGGACGTTCTCCGTGCGGTCGAAGTCCTTGCCGCCGTGGCGGTAGCCGTCGACCGCCAGCAGCGCCTTCGGCTCGATCTGCGCGAAGCGGTCGATCACGCTGCGCGCGCCGAACTCCGGCGCGGCGCTCGACCAGATCGCGCCGATGCTCGACACCGCCAGGAACGCGACCAGCGTCTCCGGGATGTTCGGCATGTACGCGACCACGCGGTCGCCGCGCCCGACGCCGAGCGCGCGCAGGCCCCCCGCGGCGGCCGCCACCTGGGCGGCCAGCTCGCCCCACGTGATCTCGCCGAGCTCCCGCAGCTCCGAGCAGTGCAGCACCGCCACCTCGTCCGGGCGCTCGGCGCCGCGCGCGAGCATGTTCTCCGCGTAGTTGAGCTCCGCCCCCTCGAACCAGCGCGTGCCGGGCATCTCGTGCGAGGCCAGCACGCGCTCGTAGGGCTTCGACGCGCGCACGCCGCAGAACTCCCACACGCCCGCCCAGAAGTCCTCCAGATGCTCGGTCGACCAGCGCCACAGCTCGTCGTAGCCGGCGAACGGTCGCCCGCGACGCTCGCCCGCCCACTCCATGAAGCGCGCCATCTCCACGCTCTCGCGCTGCTCGCGCGGGGGCTCCCACAGGGGCTGCTGCGGGTCGGCGCTGGACATGCGGGTATTCTCGCGGTTTGTGAGCCTGCCGGGGTTGCGCGACGAGTTTCCCGTTCTG
>JBKQHH010000180.1:0-22204 GCA_052148875.1 Solirubrobacteraceae bacterium | reverse complement strand
GCCGGCCGCCGGCCACGCCAGCCGCTACGCGCAGATCGTGCGCGAGCACGCGCTGCTGCGGCGCCTGCTGCGCAGCTCGTACGAGATCCAGGAGAGCGTGCTCGGGCACGACGCCTCACCGCGAGAGCTGGTGGAGCAGGCGGAGAAGGCGATGCTCGAGGTCGCGCGCGATGACCGCCAGCAGGACTTTCGGGCGATCGAGGAGGTTCTGCACGAGGAGCTCGACAAGCTGCATCGGCTGTCGTTGGAGGGCACGTCGCTGACCGGCACGCCGTCCGGCTTCAAAGACCTCGACGAGATCACCGGCGGCTTCCAGGCCGGCAACCTGATCATCATTGCCGCGCGCCCGGCGATGGGCAAGAGCGCGCTCGTGTGCAACATCGCCGAGAACGCGGCCGTCGAGCACGGCAAGCCGGTGGCGCTGTTCTCGCTGGAGATGGCCGAGGCCGAGCTCGCCCAGCGCTTCGTCGCCTCGCAGGCGAGGATCAAGGGCGAGGAGCTGCGCAAGGGGCGGGTGGCCGAGCAGCGCTGGCCGAAGATCCTGAGCGCCAGCCAGCGACTGTCGAACTCGCCGCTGTGGGTGGACGACTCCAGCGACGTGGGGATGCTGGAGATCCGCGCGAAGGCGCGGCGGCTGCACAGCCAGTGCGAGGGCGGGCTCGGGCTGATCATCATCGACTACCTGCAGCTGATGCGCACCGACAGCCGCTACGACAGCCGCGTGACCGCCGTCGGCGAGCTCAGCCGCGGCCTGAAGATCCTCGCGCGCGAGCTCGGCGTGCCGGTGATCGCGCTGTCGCAGCTCAGCCGCGCCGTCGAGACGCGCCCGGACAAGAAGCCCCAGCTGTCGGACCTGCGCGAGAGCGGGAACCTCGAGCAGGACTCCGACCTGGTGATGTTCATCTACCGCGACGAGTACTACGACGAGGAGTCCGAGCGCCCGGGCGAGGCCGACCTGATCATCGCCAAGCACCGCAACGGCGCCGTCGGGAAAGTCACGCTGACCTTCCAGAAGGAGTACCCCAAGTTCATGAACTACGCCGGGGAGCGTTACGCCCAATGAGCGCCGGCGAGCAGCTGTTCGGCGTCGGCGAGGCGGCGCAACCGCCGGAGCTGCGCGCGCGCCGCGGCGGCGGGCGTGACGGCGCCTGCCCGCTGGGCGTGTGCGACGGCAGCGGCTTCGTCATCGACGAGGCCACCAACACCGCCAGCGACTGCGCCTGCCGGCGCGGTCGCATCGCCGCCACGCGCTCGGCCAGCCTCGAGGGGCGCATCCCCAAGCTGTACAGGGGGGTGTCCTTCGATCGTCCCCCCGTGCTCGGCATGCCGGAGGCGATCGTCTCCGAGGTCCGCCGCTACGTGCGCAGCCTCGACGCGCGCCTGCGGGAAGGCCGCGGCCTGTGGCTGACGGGAGACGTGGGCACGGGCAAGACCAGCCTCGCGATGATCGTCTCCAAGGCCGCGATCGACGCCGGCTACTCGGTGGCGATCTACTCGCTGCCGCGGCTGCTCAACCTCATCCGCGACGAGGTGGGCGCGGAAAACAGCCTGCTCGATCTGCTCGACCGTCTCTCCTCCGTCGACCTGCTGCACATCGACGACCTCGGCGCCCAGCACACGACGCCGTGGCGCCTGGAGCAGCTGTACTCGATCATCGACGCCCGCTATCAGGCCAGGCGCGCGATCGTCGCGACCACCAACCTGATGCCCGACGAGCTGGCCGAGCAGATGGGCCGGCGCATCCTCACGACCGTCTCCGAGGGCGGCGAGGGCCAGTCCAGCCGCGAGCGCAAGGTCGTCTCCGACGACTCGAGCGAGGTCGTCGGCAAGCGCATCGTGTCCCGCCTGGTCGAGATGTGCGGCGACCCGCTGCCCCTCTACGGCGAGGACAAGCGGCGGGAGTTTCGCGCCGAGGCGAGCACCGCCCGCCCCTAAACTCCACTCGGCATGCCAGGCATAGTGATAGTGGGCGCCCAGTGGGGCGACGAGGGCAAGGGCAAGATCACCGATCTGCTCGCCGAGCACGGCGACGCGGTCGTGCGCTTCCAGGGCGGCAACAACGCGGGGCACACGATCGTCAGGGGCGACCAGGAGTGGAAGCTGCACCTGATCCCCTCGGGCATCCTGTACGCGGGCAAGCGCTGCGTGATCGGCAACGGCGTCGTGATCGACCCGAAGGTGCTGATCGACGAGCTCGACGCGCTGCGCGCGCGGCGCGTGGACGTCAGCGGCCTGCGCATCTCCGCGAACGCCCACCTGATCATGCCCTACCACCTGCTGCTGGACTCCGCCGGCGAGGCCAAGCTCGGCAGCCTGCAGATCGGCACCACGCGCAGGGGCATCGGCCCGTGCTACGCGGACAAGGCAGCGCGCCTGGGCATCCGCGTGCAGGACCTGCTCGACGAGAAGATCCTCAAGAAGAAGATCGTCGCCGCGATGGAGCCCAAGCGGCTGTCGCTGCGGCCGTTCGAGAAGGACCCGGCGCTCGACCTGCACACGATGACCGAGGAGTACCTGACCTACGGCCACCGCCTGGAGCAGCACATCGCGGACACCTCCAAGCTGATGTGGGAGATGCTCGACGACGGCAAGACGGTCATCCTCGAGGGCGCCCAGGGTGCGATGCTGGACATCGACCACGGCACGTATCCGTTCGTCACCTCCTCCAACCCGCTGGCCGGCGCGGCGTGCGTCGGCAGCGGCATCGGGCCGAAGGCGATCGACGAGATCTGGGGCATCTCCAAGGCATACACGACCCGCGTGGGCGCCGGGCCGTTCCCGAGCGAGCTGCACGACGAGATGGGCGAGACGATCCGCCAGCGCGGCGGCGAGTTCGGGACGACGACCGGGCGCCCGCGGCGCACCGGCTGGCTGGACCTCGTCGCCCTGCGCTACGCCGCGCGCCTGAACACGCTGACAGCGCTGGTGGTGACCAAGCTGGACGTCCTCTCGGGACTGGACCGCGTGCAGGTCTGCACGAGCTACCGCGGCGCCGACGGCGCCGAGTTCGAGGACTTCCCCTACCACCAGACCGTGCTGCACCACACCACCGCCGAGCTGACCGAGCTGCGCGGCTGGAAGGAGGACCTCGGCGAGTGCCGCACCCTGTCGGATCTGCCCGACGGGGCGCGCGAGTACCTCGAGTTCATCGCCGAGCACGTCGGCGCGCCGGTGGCGCTGATCGGAGTGGGACCGGGACGCGAGCAGACCGTGTGGACGGACGCCGGCCACCGGACGATCATCGGCGCGAACGGGCTGCGGCCGGACTCCTGAGCTCAGCTCGGGCGCCGCGGTCGGCGCACGACCGCGCCGCCGCGACACGGCCCGGTCGTGCGCCGAAGCGCATTTCCGGACCGTGCCGCAGGGAGCGTCAGGGCCTTCGGCCTGTCCTACCGACCGAAGAACCCGCCAAACCCGTGGCTGGGCGGCCACTGGAACTGGTAGGCGCGGTAGCTGTTGACCCCGGCCGGGAGCTCAGCGTTGAAGATGAGCTTGCCCGACGGACTGAACTCCGAGAAGTACGGCAGCGCCCCCCAGCCGACGACGAGACCGTCCTCGGGCGTCGTCTGGGCGTTGCCCTGTGAGGGCGCGGAGAGCCCCTCAGGCTGACTGTCGGATGAGATCAGCGTCGCGACGTTGTCCCACGGGTTCAGCTTCACCGTCACCGCGCGGCTGTACGGGAGCAGCGGGGCGCCGGCGGAGTCGTTGTCGAAGAACGTGTACACGTCGTTGCCCAGCGCCTGCGGGTCGTGCTGCCAGGCGAAGATCTCGCCCGCGCTGTCGAGGACCTGGCCGGGAGCCGCCTCGAGCTTGAAGCTCGAGTCCTTGCCTCCCAGCTGCCAGATGATGCTCCCGTTGAAGCGGTTGACCTTGTAGGTCGTCCACGTGCCGCGGGCGTCGATCAGCAGGTTGCCGTCGGTGTCCACCGTGACGGCGTTGATGTGGAACCAGTCCCACGGCGTGCTCGCCGAGGCCGGCAGGGGCTGCTCGCTCTGGCTGAACGGGACGTGAGCCTCGCTGTTCCACTGGAACAGCACCTTGCCCGTCGCGATGTCGATCTCCTGCACGACGCCGTTGATCACCGTCTGGTCCGCCGGTCCGCCGATCGACGTCAGGTTCGCCGTGGCGGTCGTGTAGGAGAGGATCAGCGCCGTGTTCCAGGGGGTGATCAGGAACTCGTGGCCATCAGCGCTGAGCCCGTTCCCCGCGTTGACCCGACGCGATCTGCTGGAAGTGGTCGTTGTAGATGTAGTCGGTGCCGTTGGACAGGCCGCCGAGCCCCGTCCCCTGCCACCACGTGAGCACCGGCTGGCCGTCGTAGGTCTGGAGGCGGAAGTCGCTCGCCTCCTGGCCCGCGGGGACGGCTTTGAACCACACGACGTTGCCCTGGCTGTCGACGATCTCGGGGCCGTTCGCGTAGGTGCTGGCGTCGCCGAACGGCGAGATGAAGAAGTCCCCGCCATGCCCGACGAACGGCGAGGACGTGAGGATCGTGACCGGAGGCGGCGACGTGGGCGTGACCGCCAGCGCGGAGCTCGCGCCGGCGAGAGCGATCACGGCCGCTCCGACGACGATCGTGACGGCGCCGGCCCTCAGCGCGCCCGCACGAGATCCATCTGCCGGGCGGCGACTGCGCCACCGAGATCTTTCAGTAGGACCGTGCCTACGACGTCTTGAATTTCTTGGCTTTGCCTTCGCTCGTGCCGGAGGGGTTGGTTGCGGCGATCCGGAAGTGGTAGGCGGTCTTCGCAGCCAGGCCCGTGATCGCCGCGGAGACCGCGACCGGACTCGTCCCGGATCCCGGCAATGACGAGCACGGCGCGCTCTGGCCGTAGGCGGTCGTCGGCCCGTATTCGAACGTGCAGGCGCTCACCGCCCCGCCGTTGGGGTTGACCGTCGCATTCAACACCGCCGAGGTCGCGGTGACCGCGCTGGCCGCATCGGTGACCGCCGTCGGCTTCGCCTGCGAGGGCCCGTTGAACGCGCGCAGCCCATTCGGCGCGCCCACGCCCGAGGGCCCGTCGAAGCCGGGGGCGGCATCGCACGCGGTCGTGCCTTCGCAGTCGAGGTCCCCGAGTTCTTCGTTGACGGCCGGCTCGCCGCACGGCCCCGCCGCCTCGCCGTCGCAGTATCCGTTTCCACCTGCGGTGACGTCGTACAGCGAGGACGCTTCGCCGAGGTGGGTGTAGAGCGTCGCCGCCGGATAGCTGACCCCGTGGCTGCCGCCCGCGAGGCCGTAGAGCGCCGCGACGAGGGGCGAGGAGAGCGAGGTGCCACCCACCGTCAGCCATCCTGGTGTGAATTCCGGTTCGTAGACGTAGCTGTCGTAGATGTCGAAGCCGGTGTAGGGGTCGGCGACCGCCGAGATGTCGTTGTCGAGCCGTTTGGTCCCGCAGGCGGCGCTCGCCCACCCCGCCGCGCCCTGCTGCCAGGAGGGGGCCGTGGACAGGGTGCTGCAGCCGCCGCCGGTCGCGCTGAACTGTTTGAAGCCCCTGCCCGAGGGAAGACCGCTGTCGTTCCACACCACCTCGCTCTTGCGCGCGCCGTTCGCCTTGAGCTTGAGCGAGGTTCCGCCGACCGCCACCACCGACGGGAGCGACGCGGGCGTGTCCGGCACCCCGGGGGCTTCGAGCAGTTCGGCGACGTCGTCCCAGTTGAGGTAGCCGCTGTCGCCGGCGGAGGCCGCGATCACGACTCCAGGGTGGTTGTATGCGGCCTGTTCGGCTTCTCCCATTTCGGTCTCCAGCGCGCCGTAGGAGTTGGAGACCTCGGTGGCGCCGAGGCTCACAGCCTCGTTGACCGACGCCGCTAGATCCGCGAGGCTTTCCGAGTCGGACTCGACCAGCAGGATCTTGCAACTCGAGCAGACGCTGTGCACGGTCTCCACGTCGAGGGACATCTCGACCGACCAGCCGACTTCGTCCTCGGGGGGCAGCGGCGTCGTGCTCCCGGTCTGGTTGACCTTCTCGAAGCAGCCATTCGCGGTCGTGCACGCCGGCAGGCCGTACTCGCTGTCGAACGTGCCCAGGTCCTCTTCGATCTTCGGGTCGTCGTAGGCATCCACGATCGCGACCGTCTGGCCCGCCCCGCCGACGGACGGCGAGAAGGCGTATGCGCTCGCGAGATCCGCGGGCGTGAGCCCGCCCGCCGGCCCTTTGGAGGCCGCGCCGGCGCCAAGCTCATACGCGCTCACGCCGGCGGTGCCCGCTCGAGCGGGGACGAGAGCCAACGCGAGGCAGGCAGCGTCCCCCCGCTGCGGCGCCGGGCATACCCGCCGGACCTTCGCATAGCGCGTCCCTACGTGCAAAGCCGGCGCCCTCGCCGCCGCGCCCGATGCGTCGGCGCCCAGAACAACGCTGGTTACGACCATCGCGATAGCGGCGCTGCAAACGACCCTGGCGTGTCGCATGGACTCTGCTTCCCCTCCGGCGGTCGATGAAGACTCGACGGTACACAATCGGCGCGCACCGATGGCCACGGTGGACGCATGTCCTGCAGCGGCGGCAGCGCCGTGGCGGGCGCCGTACCCCGCGGAAAGTGGGCCGTGCAGGAATCGAACCTGCAACCTTGGGCTTAAGAGGCCCCTGCTCTGCCGGTTGAGCTAACGGCCCGTGAGGGCGCCGGCGAGGTCGGCCGGCTCGAGGGCTGATTCTACCGTCCGCCGGCTACTTCTTCTTGGTCGTCGTGGACGTCCCGGTCGTCGAGGTCTTGCCGGTCGACGTCGGCGTGGTTTTGACTTCGGTCGCCTTCAGTTCGCCTTTGGCGTTGAGCTTGCCCGTGTAGGTTTTGCCGTTGGTGGTCGTCGTGTACGTCTTTTCGCCGGAGGGGTTGGCCTTGACTTCGGCCAGTTCGTTCTTCAAGCGCTTCCTCGAGGCTTCGGGGGCCAGGCTGACCGCCTTTTCGGAGGCGAGGTCGCCCATGCTGATGTTGTGGGACCTGTATGCGTAGATGGCCAGCTGCGAGTACCAGGACGCGCTTTTTGGTTCGGCGGCGACGATCGTCTGCAGGGTCTGCACGGCCTGCGCCGCCTGATTGAGGCCGCCTTCGCCATAGATGCGCACCATCTCCTTGGCCAGTTCGAGGTTTGGCTTGGGCGGGTTCAGGTTGCTGTAGCTGGTCCACGCCTGCGCCGCCTGCTCGAAGAGTTCCCTGCCTTTGCTCGTGAGCACCCCGGCCGAGGTCACGTACTGTTCGCCGCCGGCTTCGTGCAGCAAGTTCTTCGTCAGGTTTTCCCACGCGCTGAGGTTCTTCGGCTGCTCCTGGGTGAGCTTGCGGTACTTCTTGATCTGGCTGGCGAAGCTCGCGCTGCCGCCGCCTTCGCCGCTGTTCAGGTTGCTCAGCAGCCCGCCGCCGCCGAAGCCGCCGCCGACGCCGAAGCCGACGAGCCCCACGCCCATCAGCAGCGCCAGGCCGGTGTAGAGCACGCGCACCGCGCGGCGGCGCCCGCGACCCCTCAGGTCGAACAGCATCTAGCCCTGCAGCCTTGGGTCTATGTGGTCGATCAGATCCTGCACGGTTGGCTCCGCTGAATCCTCCGGTGGTGGTGGCGCCGGCTCCCCCGCGGAATGCCGGACGCCTGCAGTGGTCGCGCTGCCCTCCTCGGGATCGGCGCGATGCGCCGGCCCGACAAGCGCTGCTATCAGGATACTGACCTCGTACAGCAGGTACAGCGGCACGGTCTCCAGCACGAGCGTGATCACGTCGCCGGGCAGGAACGCGGCGACGGCCGCGCACGCGACGATCGCGTAGCGGCGACCCTTGCGCAGCTGCCTGGGGGTGACGACCCCCAGGCGGGTGGCGCCGATGATCGCGACGGGGACCTGGAAGACGAGCCCCATCGCCAGCAGCACGGTGGCGGCGAAGCTGTAGTACGGGTTCGCCTGGACGAG
The DNA here is from genome assembly GCA_052148875.1 of Solirubrobacteraceae bacterium. Classification (GTDB taxonomy): domain Bacteria; phylum Actinomycetota; class Thermoleophilia; order Solirubrobacterales; family Solirubrobacteraceae; genus Palsa-744. Next base: position 14,315 of record JBKQHH010000180.1, on the reverse strand, counting down.
CACGTTGAACTCGCTGGAGTTGAAGTTCACGAAGAAGCGGATCGCGGCGGGCAGCACCACGAAGTACCCGAACGCCACGCCGGCGGCGAACAGGAACGGGACGGCGGTGAGCAGCGGCATCGCTATGCGCCGCTCGTGCGGCTCGAGCGCCGGCAGGATGAAGCCGTAGAGCTCGAACAGGATCACCGGCAGCGAGACGATCAGGGCGAAGTACAGCGTCACGGTGATCGTCGTCGTGAACGGTTCGCCGATGCCGAGCGTCGCCGGATTGTCCCCCACCGCGGTGCGCGGAATCGCGGCGACGTCGGCCTTCAGCGTGGCGATCAGCGGCTCCAGTTCGCCGCGTGCCCGGGCGGAGAGGCCGCTGCCGGGCTTGGTGAGCACGCCCAGGGTGGTCTGCGTGCTCGCGGCGAGGTTCAGCAGCCCCCGCTGGGCCACGACGGCCTGCCCGACCGTTCCCTGGCCCTTGGCGACCTGCTTCTTCGTCTCTGTCTTCAGCGGTTCGTTGATGATCCGCAGCAGCGCGTGGTTCTGCCACAGGCAGATGCCGAACGCCACCGCCAGCACGGCCACGCTGATGATCAGGCGCGTGCGCAGCTCTTCGAGGTGGTCCACGAGGCTGAGTCGATCCTCGTGACCGATCGTGCGAATCGCGCTGGCCATGGGCCTTATGAACCTACCACCGCGCCGGCATCGGCCCGCGTAGCTAAAGGCCCCAGCTCCAGGCGTCGATGACGACCCAGAGCCCAATGGAATCCGAAAAGAACCCCGACATCCAGCACCGCCAGCAGCCGCAGGCGGGCAAGCCGACGGGCGCCGTCTACGGCGCGAATGGCCAGGCCGCCGACGGCACCTGCGCCCCCGCTCAGCTGCACATCTGCTTCCACTGCGCCGGCGAGCTCGTATATCCGCTCGACTGGTCCGAGGAGGGCCCCCGGCACTGGCGCATCGTCCTGCGCTGTCCGGAGTGCGAGTCCAGGCGCGAAGGCGTGTTCGACCAGACGGCCGTGGAACGCCTCGACGACGAGCTCGACCGCGGATCGAGCGCCCTGCTCGGCGACCTGCGACGGATGACGCACGCGAACATGTCCGAGGAAATCGAGTTCTTCGCGCGTGCGCTCGACGCCGACCTGATCCTCCCCAGCGACTTCTGAACCCGGAACTAGCGGCTCGTAGGCCAAGCGAGCCAAGGACGCAGGGAGCGTGGTGTGCGATCGCACACGAGCGACCGAGGACGCCGGCTCGCGCCGGCATACGAGCCGCTAGCGATAGCGCTCGACGACGGCGTCGGCAACCAGGCCCAGCAGCGCCGAGCGTCCGTCGGGCAGGATCGCCGGCAGCGCCGCCTTCGCCTCGGCGACGACCGCCAGCGCCTGCTCGCGAGCCTCGTCCAGCGCTCCGGTCGCGGCGATGCGCTCGCACAGCGCCTCGGTCTTCTGAGCCCCGCCCACTCCGCGCAGCGAGACCAGGTCGAACGCCGCGAGGTCCGGATCGCGCTCCCGCGCGAGGATGAACGGGAGCGTGACCGTGCCGTCGAGCAGATCGGTGCCGCGCGACTTGCCCGTCCGCTCCACCGGGCCGGACACGTCGAGCACGTCGTCGAGCATCTGGAAGGCCAACCCGATGCGCCGCGCGAACGCGCCGAGCGCGTCTGCCAGCGCGCTCGAGCCCTGCGCCGCCGTCAGCGCCCCCAGGCGGCAGGCCGCCTCGAACAGCGCGGCGGTCTTCAGCTCGCAGCGCCTGAGGTAGCGCTCGACGGGCACGTGCGCGGCGTAGGCGTCCTCGCGCTGCAGCAGCTCGCCTTCGGCGAGCGCCGAGCTCGCGTCCGAGAGCGCGCACAGCTGCGCGACGTCGTCGTTGCGCGCGAGCTCGGCGAACGCCCGCGAGAACAGCAGGTCGCCGGTGGCGACCGCCATCTGGCGGCCTGCGACCGCCGCGACGGTGGGGTGGCCGCGGCGCAGCAGCGCACCGTCGATCACGTCGTCGTGGACGAGCGTCGCCGAGTGCACGAGCTCGACCGCGACGGCCGCGCGCACCAGGCGCTCCTCCCCGTCCGGCGTGTCCGGCGGCCCCCCCGCCGACTCGGCGGCGAGCACGACGAGCAGCGGGCGCAGGCGCTTGCCGCCGGCGAGGACCGTCGCGTTGGCGTGCGCGGCGAGCGGCGTGCCGGCGTGCGCGGTGACGCGCTCGAGGTGGCGCTCGGTGCGCTCCATGCGCCTGCGCAGACCCTTGCCGCCGCGGCGCATGATCGCGTCGAGTCCGTCCACCTCCTCCACCGGAACGCTGGCCGCCGTGCTGCGCACTGCGCTCATGATGACCGTTCGTGCGGAACGGTGCCCGCGTGGATGGCCACGATGCCACCGGCGGTGAGCACGTATTTGATCTCCGACAGGCCCGCCCGCTCCAGCTCGGCGGCCAGCGCCGTAGGACCGGGGAAGCGCCTGACCGAGCTGGGCAGATAGCTGTAGGCCTGTGCGATCGTGCCCTCGCCCCCGGCGCGACGCCGGCGCGAGCCGGGCGCGAGCGCACCGGCGAGGCGTCCGATCGCCGGGACGATCCGATCGAACCACAGCCGGTAGAAGAGCGACAGTGGCGCGCGCGTGGGGGTCGTGATCTCGAGCACGACCACCCGCCCCCCCGGGCGCACCACGCGGACCATCTCCGCCAGCCCGCGGGCGAGGTCGTCGAAGTTGCGCGCGCCGAAGCCGACGGTCGCCGCGTCGAACGAGTCGTCCGGGTAGGGCAGCTCCATCGCGTCGGCCCATTCGAAGCGCGGGCGCACGTGGCTCTCCTGCGCAGCGGCGGCCTTCCCGCGGGCCCGATCGAGCATGCCCTCGGCGAAGTCGCTGCCCACGACCTCGCCGTTCGGCGAGACGCGCCGTGCGAGCTCGATCGCGAGATCGCCGGTGCCGGTGGCGACGTCCAGCACGCGGCTGCCGGGGCCGACGCGGGCGAGGTCCGCGGCGCGCGCGCGCCAGCGGTGATGCAGACCGGCGGTCATCGCGGTGTTAAGCGGGTCGTACACGCCCGCGATGCGGTCGAACATCGCACGCACCTCCACCGCCTCCAACCTGCCGGCATGTGCCCCGTGGGGTGCGCCGTCTCGCGGACGAGCGAGCACGAACGTGGCTACTTGAGCTGCGAGAGGAAGTCGACGATCGCTTCGAACTTCTTCGCGGGCAGGTTCTTGAAGGATGGCATCGGCGCGGTCGGGTCCACGAGCGTACGCGCGATTCCGTCGCGGGGGATCCGCGACGCGATATGCGTGAGGTCCGGTCCAGGCCCAGAGTTGCCGTTGTCGCCGAGTTTGTGGCACGCGAGACAGCCCGACTGGGCGACGACCTTCCTGCCTGCTTCGTAGCCGGCGAGAATCGTCCCGCCCGCCTGCTTGACGGCCGTGGGCGTCGCCATTTCGATCGCGGTCGGCGAGCCTGTGTGGGCGCCCTCGAAGGTGAGGAACGCCATCGCGCAGATCACGAACACGCCCGTGATCGTTGCGATCGGACGGCGCTCCGGGCGACGCTCGGGCCCGCGATCGTAGAACGGCAGCAGGAACAGCAGGATCATGCAGATCGTCGGCACGCCGATCGTGGCGAGCGGGACGAGGCTCGGCGTCCTGATGATGCGCAGGAGCTCGAACAGGAAGAAGAAGTACCACTCCGGCCGTGGCACATATGTGGTGGTGGTCGGGTTGGCCTTGGAGCCGAGCTCGGCGCCGAGCACCAGCGACATCGCGATGATGACCGCCATCACCACGCAGGCCATGATCGAGTCCTTGGCCACCGCGTAGGGGAAGAACGGCTTGCCCTGCGTCTTGAGCAGCGCGTATTCGCGGAGGTACTCCTCCTTCTCGCGCTGGTTCATCTATACCTCGGTCTCGCGCAGCTCTTTGCGCTTCTCGGCTTTCGTCCACGGCGGCGCGGTCGTGCCCAGCTTGGCCACCAGGTACAGGTGGGCGCCCAGCAGCGCCGCGATCAGCCCCGGCACGAGCAGCATGTGGATGGCGTAGAAGCGCGACAGCGTGGTGGCCCCGAATTCCGAGCCCCCGCGCAGGAAGTCACTCAGGTAGGGGCCGATCAGCGGGCCGGTGCCGTTGATGTTGACCCCTGCGATCGTCGCCCAGTAGGCGCGCTGGTCGAACGGCAGCAGGTAGCCCGTGAACGACATCACCATCGTCAGGATCAGCAGCACCACGCCGATCACCCAGTTGAGCTCGCGCGGGTACTTGTAGGCGCCGAAGAAGAACGTCCTGCCCATGTGCAGAAAGACGAGCACCACCATCACGCTCGAGCCCCACTTGTGCATGCCGCGGACGAACTGGCCGAGGAACACGTCGTTGGTGACGTAGCGGATCGATTCGTAGGCCCCGCCGGCCGGATCCGGGCGGTAGTACATCGCCAGGAACACGCCGGTGACCGCCTGGCTGAGAAACGCGAACATCGTGGCCGAGCCGAGCGTGTAGAACCAGTTCGTGCCCTTGGGCACCTTGCGGAACATCATCCAGCGGGCGGCGCCGCTGAGCGAGGTGCGCTCGTCGACCCAGTCGACGACGGTGATCCCGGCGTGCTTGGCGTCCTCGAGCGGCCCGGCCGCGCCGTTTCCCTGTCCGGGGCGCGGGGGCGGGGTCTTCAGCGCGGCGGGAAGCGGGGGGGCGGGGAGCTTGGGCACGGTGGGTGTGGAAGCGGTCCGGAGCTAGAGTTTCTGGGCGCCGGGACGCGACGGATATAGGTACTGGCCGATGCCGTCGAGCGGCTCGCCGGGGTCGCGCGGGGAGAAGCGGCGCAGCTGGCTGTTGACGCTGAAGCGCGGGCCGACTTCGACGTCTTCGCCGTTCACGCGCGTGTAGAAGCGATCGAGCGGCCTGACCGGAGGCCCGCCCACCCGCCGGCCGAGCAGGTCGTAGACGCCGCCGTGGCACGGGCAGATGAAGCGCTCGGAGGCGTCCACCCAGCGCACGGGACAGCCGATGTGCGCGCAGCGGCTGGAGATCGCGATGTACGGCGTGCCTTTGTCGTAGGGGTCGGTGTCGATTTCGGGGTTGAACTTGCGCACGTACACCGTCGACTTGCCCGCCTCGCCGATGTTCGGCTGCAGCGTGATCACGACCGGGATGTAGTTGTTGTCGGGGAACTCGGAGATGCTGCCCACGACTTCCCAGCGGTGCGGGTTGCTTTTGAAGATCGGCCCGATCGCAAAGCCGAGCGCGGGCAGCGCGAAGGACGCTGCCGCCACCCCTCCGGCACCGTGGGCGGTGGCGGTCATGAACCGGCGACGCGTGATCGTCTCGCCCTCGAACGCCCCGGGCATCCCCCGGTCGAGCGTGTACTTGGACTTGTGTTTGTCGCGCTTGCCTGGCACCGGGCGCAAAGAATACCGAGGCGCGATTCAGGGCGACGCGGCCCCCCCCGTCGAGCTTGTGCGCATCGCCTCGAACGCGTTGGGAGCGCCCGCCAGCACGAGGTCCTTGGCGCGGGCGTGGGCCTCGCTGCACCCCCACCCGACGGCGCGCGCGCCGGCCGCCCACACGGCGTCGGCGAGCTTGCTCGCCCCCGCGCCCTGCGCGAGCGCGCTGAGGGTGATCGTGTCGGCGAGCTCGGCCACCGCGAGCGTGTCGCCCAACTCGACCAGGCGCGCAAGCCCGATCGCGTACAGGCGATCGCCGGCCAGCAGCTTCAGATCGGCCTCGGGCATGCGCACCACGCGGGGCGCCCCGTAGTGCAGCAGGTAGCCCTCGTAGATGGCCTCCACCAGCAGCTCGTACTCCTCGCGCCTGCCGGCCGCGCGCGGCCCGTTCGCGGCGATGCTGCCCGGGCTGGCGCCGTGACCGTTGCGCGCGCCGTTCCCGTTGCGCGCGCCGGGCGCGGCGACCGTCGGCTCAGGCTCGACGAGCGTCGCCATCAGCCCGCCTTCGCGGCGCAGCAGCGTCCGCAGGCGCGCGAGCGCGCCCTCGCCGGTGCGCTCCTGCGCCGCGCTCATCCGTTCGCCACCGGATCCGCCAAGCACGCGAAGGCCGCCGCGGCGGCCTCGACGGTGCGCTCGAGCTGCTCGCTGGTGTGCGCCAGCGACGGGAACCATGCCTCGAACTGGGACGGCGGGGGGTAGACGCCGCGCGCGAGCAGCTCCCGGCACCACGTGGCGTGCGCCTCCAGGTCGCACGCCTGCGCGTCGGCGAACGAGGACACCGGGCGCGCGCTGAAGAACACGGTCATCAGCCCCGGCATGCTGACGACTTGGATTGGATACCCGCCCGCCCCGCCGGCCGCCTCGCGCAGGCCGTCGGCGAGGCGCTCGGTGATCGCGGCGAGGCGCAGGTACGCGGGCTCGTCGAGCAGCTCGAGCGTCGCCAGTCCGGCGGCCACGGCAACCGGGTTGCCCGACAGCGTTCCCGCCTGGTAGACGTCGCCGCTGGGGGCCAGCATCCGCATCAGCTCGGCGCGGCCACCGACCGCCGCGGCGGGCAGGCCGCCACCGATGACCTTGCCCAGGACCACCAGGTCGCCCTGCACGCCCAGCAGCTCCTGCGCGCCGCCGCGCGCGACGCGGAAGCCGCTGATCACCTCGTCGAGCACGAGCAGCGCGCCGGTGGCGTCGGCGCGCTCGCGCAGCAGCGTGAGGAACCCGTCGGCGGGCGGGACCAGGCCCATGTTCGCGGGCAGCGGCTCGGCGATGATCGCGGCGAGCTCGTGGCGCTCGGTGGCGGAGACGAGCGCGTCGGGATCGTTCCACGGCACGACGATCGTGCCGGCGGCCGCACTGGCCGGCACCCCCGGGCTCGCGGGCAGCCCCTGCGTGGCCAGGCCCGAGCCGGCCTGCGCGAGCAGCCCGTCGGAGTGGCCGTGGTAGGCGCCGGCGAACTTGAGGATCGGCTCGCGGCCGGTGGCCGCGCGCGCGAGGCGGACGGCGGTCATCGCCGCCTCGGTCCCCGAGGAGGTCATGCGCAGCATCTCCACGCCCTCCATCCGGCGCGCGACCTCGCACGCGAGCTCGACCTCGCCGGCGGTCGGCGCGCCGAAGCTGGTCCCGTTGGCGGCCGCCTCGGCGATCGCCGCCAGTACGTGCGGGTGGGCGTGCCCGTGGATCAGCGGCCCCCACGAGCAGACGTAGTCGACGAACTGGTTGCCGTCGACGTCGATCAGCTCCGCGCCCTCGCCGCGCGCGATGAAGATCGGCTCGCGCCCGATCGCGCGCATCGCCCGCACGGGCGAGTTGACCCCGCCGGGGATCAGCTCCAGGGCGCGCCTGTAGAGCTCGGCCGAGCGCGTGTCGGTGAGCGACGCCGTCAAGCGCGCCTGCGCTCCCAGTCCTTGAAGTCCTCGGTGAAGTACAGCAGCCGGATCTTCTTGAACTCCGTCGACGAATACAGCGTGGCGCGCTCGTGGATGCCGGTGCGCTCGGCGATCGAGTCGAGCACGGCGTCGCACTCCTCCTTGGAGCGCCCGTGGGCCATCGTGAAGACCGAGTACGGCCAGTCCTCGTAGGTGGGGCGCTGGTAGCAGTGGGAGATGCCGCGCACGGCGGCCATGCGGCAGCCGATGTCGAAGATCTGCTCGTCGGGCACCTTCCACACGCCCATGCCGTTGGCCGAGAAGCCGGCGCGGCGGTGGTAGAGGATCGCGGCGACGCGCCGCAGCAGGCCGCGCTCCTGCATGCCGGCGAGGTGGTCGAGCAGGCGCTCCTGGGTCATCCCGAGCTCCAGCGCGGCGGGGGCGTACGGTTCCTCGATCACGGGCATGTCGCCTTGCAGCGCGCGGATGACGGCGACGTCGAGCTCGTCGTAGGGCTGGGGCTCTAGCTCGATCGGCTCCTTGACCTTGGCGGCGCTGGAGAGCGCGTCGGTGTCGCCCTCCATCTCGAGGTCCATGCGGATCTTGAACAGCCGCAGCGTCGGCAGCTGGCGCACGGACTCGGCGCCGGCCTCGCGCGCGAGCACCTCGAGCGTGCCCTCCAGGCCGAGCTTGGAGTCGGGCTCGGTGGCGATCGTGAACCACAGGTTGAACTCGTGGTTGCGCAGGTAGTTGTGCGAGACGCCGGGGTGTTGGTTGATGACCTGCGCGGCGCGGTGGGGGTGCTCGGGATCGACCTTGGCGGCGACGAGCATCGAGGAGTAGCCGAGCGCGCGCGTGTCGAAGATCGGCGTGACCTGGCGGATGATGCGCTTGTCGAGCAGGCGCTGCACGCGCTGCATCACCTCGAGCTCTGAGACCCCGCCCTGCTCGGCCACGTGCCGGTAGGGCCGCGGCGCGATCGGGAAGCTGCCCTGCATCAGGTTGAGCAGCCTGCGGTCGAGCTCGTCGAGCGCGATCGCGGCGCCGTCCTTGCGACTCCTTGTCTTGGGTCCCGCCCGCCCTGCTATGTCTGCTCTGCTAGCCATCTGGCTGCGTCCTTTGCGTGGTAGGTGATGATCGTGTCGGCGCCGGCGCGGCGCAGCGAGGTGAGGATCTCGAGCACCGTCGCCCGCTCGTCGAGGTAGCCGGCTGCGGCGGCGGCCTTGACCATCGCATACTCGCCGCTGACGTTGTACGCCGCGACCGGCAGGCGCGTCGCGCGCTTGACCGCCCTGATCAGGTCGCCGTAGGCGAGCGCGGGCTTGACCATCACCATGTCGGCGCCCTCGTGCACGTCGAGCAGCGCCTCGCGCACGGCCTCGCGTCCGTTGGCCGGGTCCATCTGGTAGCCGCGGCGGTCGCCGAACGCGGGGGCGGAGTCGGCGGCCTCGCGGAAGGGCCCGTAGAAGGCGGAGGCGAACTTGGCGGAGTAGGCGAGGATCGGCGTGTCGGAGAAGCCCTCGCCGTCGAGCTCCGCCCTGATGGCTCCCACGCGCCCGTCCATCATGTCCGACGGGGCGACGATGTCGGCGCCGGCGCGCGCGTGACTGACGGCGGTGCGGGCGAGCAGCTCGAGCGAGGCGTCGTTGTCGACGGTTCCGTCCTCGCGCAGCACGCCGCAGTGGCCGTGGGAGGTGTACTCGCACAGGCACACGTCGGTGATCACGAGCATCTCCGGCAGCGCCCGCTTGATCGCCTGCGTGGCCAGCTGCACGACGCCCTCGGGGTCCCACGCGCCGGAGCCCTGCTCGTCCTTCTCGGCGGGCAGGCCGAACAGCATCACCGCGGCGATGCCCAGCGCGGCCGCCTCCTGCGCCTCGGCGACGACCGCCGACAGCGACAGGCGTTCGACCCCCGGCATCGTGGCGATCGGCTCGCGTCCGTCGGCGCCGCCGGAGCGCTCGGCCTCGGTGACGAACAGCGGCAGCACGAGCTGGCCGGCGCGCAAGTCGGTCTCGCGCACGAGCCCGCGCAGGCCCGCGGTGGCCCGCAGCCTGCGCATGCGCGTCTGGGGAAAGGCCATCGCCTTCGAGGATACCCCGCGGGGAATCGTTTATGTGAGCGCCTGCGGCGCTCGCGGCGTTCGCGGTTGCCCTACTCGACCTCTCGCAACCCCAGGCGCGCGAGCGCTCCGAACACGGCACTGAGCACGGCGAGGTGCACGAGCGAGAGGCCGATCGCGGGAGACGCGCCGTTGACGGCCGCGTCGAGCGCCTGCAGGGCGGCCTTGAAGGGGAACACGAACGAGATGGCGCCGATCGCGTCGTAGAAGCCGCTGGACACAGACCCGGCGGGCACGAGCGCGAGGAAGGCGAGCGGCAGCGACAGCAGGAAGGCCAGCAGCGAGGCGGCGCGCACCTCGCGCGCGAGCGCGCCGATCGCAACTCCGAGCGCGCCGAATGCGAGCGCGCCGAATGCGAGCGCCGCGACCCACAGCCCGACGCGACCCCAGTCGAGCGTCACGAACGCGCTGATCCCGGCGAGCATCGCGAAGGCGAGCACGAACGCGCAGCCGGCGGCGAGCAGCGTCTTCTCGGCGACCAGCGCCTCGCGGGAGACGAGGCCGCGCACAAGGCGGGCGAGCGCGTGCTCTTCGCGCTCGAGCGCGACCGCGCCGGCGGCGAGCAGCACGCACACGAACATCAGCGACACGCTCACGGCGACGACCACCGCGAACGTGTTCAGCGGCGTGCGGCGGCCGTGCAGCACGACGTTGTGGACGCGGATCGGCTGGCCGATGCTGGAGAGCACGCGACTGGCGACGGACAGGTTTTCGGCGGCGAAGCCGGCGAACGCCTCGATCTGTTCGAGCTGGCGGCGGTCGGCGCCGTGCGGCTGGCGGTCGGCGATCGCGCCGAGCGTCGCCGGCACGCGGTCGAGTCCGATCAGATTTTCGGGGCCGCCGATGGTGCCGAGCCGGCCGCCGGCGAGCAGCGTGCCGATGACGTCCCTGGCTGCCTTCTGGATCTGTTCGGAGAAGCCGAGGTTGGCCTGCGCGAGCGCGGATTCGAGCGTCGAGCGGGCGAGCGACTGCTCGAGCGCGTTGCCGTTGTAGAGCACTTCCAGATGCGCCTGGCTCTCATTCGAGGACAGCCGCGCGGCCAGGTCGGCGGGGATCACCACGGCGGCGAGCACGGAGCCCGAGTCGACCTCTTCGACCGCCTGCGCGCGCGTGGGCGCTTCGACCGCTTGGACCTGGTCGAACAGCTGCCGGGCGTACTGGCGGACTTCGATGCGCTGGCCGGCCAGCTTGATGGTTTCCCCGGGCGCGGTCTCGTCGACGATCGCCACGCGCGGGCGCGACGGGCTGCGGGAGATCGCGACGCCGATCAGCAGCGCGATCGCCACCGGGTAGACGATCAGCAGCGCGATCAGCAGCCGCGAGCGACCGAGGATCAGCAGGTCCTTGCGCAGCAGCCACCTCACGGCGCGCCCTCCGGGTATGGCGTGCGCTCCGCGCCGGGGCGCATGGTCATGCGTCCGCCCCTTCGGCCGCGCCCGCCGGCTCTGGTGCCCGCTCGCGCAGGAACCGCACGAGCGCGCGCTCGAGGTCGCCGCCCTCGCCCTCGCCGCCCTCGCGCATGAGCTCCACCGGAGCGCCGTCGAACAGCAGCCGCCCGTCCGCGAGCACGAGCACGCGATCGGCGTAGCGCTGGGCCTCGCTGACGTTGTGCGTCGAGAACACCACCGTGGTCCCGCCGGCGGCCCGCGCTGCGACGAACTCCCACAGCCGCTCGCGCTGCCCCGGGTCGAGCGAAGCGGACGGCTCGTCGAGCGCGAGCACCGGCGGGTCGCCGATCAGCCCGAGGGCGACGTTCACGCGCTGGCGATTGCCGCCGGACAGCCGGCCGACGGGCTCCCGCGCGCGCTCGCGCAGACCTGTCTGCTCGAGCATCCGCTCGACCGCCGCGCGCGGGTCCGCGACCCGCTCCAGGCGGGCGAACAGCTCGAGGTTCTCGGCGACCGACAGCTTCGAGTAGAGCGCCGGATATTGAGGCGCCCACCCGACCGCCGACTCGACCTCGCCCCCGCCGCGGATGACGGTGCCGGCGCTCGGCGCCTGGATCCCGACGATGATCGACAGCAGCGTGGTCTTGCCGGCGCCGTTCGGTCCGACGACCGCGATCAGCTCGCCGGCGCCGGCCTGGAAGCTGACGTCCGTGAGGGCGTCGAGCTCGCCGTAGCGCTTGCCGAGCGCGCTGACGCCAAGGACGGCGCTCACAGCAGTCCGCTGTGGCCGCGATCCCAGGATTCGAACGCCAGGTGGCGGTTCAGGTAGACGGCCGTCTCGCGCAGGACGGCGAGGATCGGCAGCGCGATCAGGGCGCCGACGACTCCGTAGACCTGCAGCCCGAGCAGCAGCGCGAAGATCACCAGCAGCGGGTTGATCCGCAGCGTGTGCCCGAAGACCTGCGGCGCGACGACGTGGCCCTCGAGCTGCTGCATGCCTACGAACAGCAGCGCCACCCACAGCGCCGTGATCGGTTTGGTGAGCAGCGCGACGAGCACGGGCGGCAGCGCGCCCAGGATCGGGCCCACGTACGGCACGAGCTCCATCACCCCGTAGAACACCGCGAAGGCGACCGCGTACGTGCGTCCGTCGGGGAAGATCCCGATGACCCCGAACAGGTACAGCGCGAGGCCGACGGAGGTCCCCATGATCGTGCTGAACAGCAGCTGGCCGCCGATGTAGCGCGAGACCGCCCGCTGAACCAGATGCGGGTAGTCGTCCGCCTTCGAGCCGTCGCCGTCGGGCATCGCCCGCCGCACGAGCGCCCCGATCTGCCGGCCGTAGAGCAGCATGTACACCGACAGCACGAACACGAGCACGAGATCGAAGATCCCGCCCGCCACTTCTGTGGCGAGCGCGCCCCCGAACGACACCAGCTTGTCCGCGCTCTTGGCGACTTTCCCTTCGATGCTCTGCAGCGCCGTTTTGCCCTGGGACTTCAGATGCACGTGGAAGCCGTGTTCGTTGAGTTCGTCCTGGAACGTCGCGAGCCTCTTGTTGGCTTCGTCGACGATGTGCGGGAGGTTGTGGACGAACGTGCGGACCTGATCGGAGATAGGGTTCGCGAGCAGGAAGCCGATGCCGGCCAGCGTCAGGAAGAATGCGACGTATACGGCGAGCACCGCGAGGCCGCGGGGAAGGCGCGCGCGGTGCAGGAAGGCGACGGCCGGATTGAGGATCAGCGCTATGAGGCCGGCAACGACGAAGATCACCAGCACTTTCCCCGCGGCTTTCGCGAGTGCCCACAGCGCGATCAGCGCCAGCGGCAGCAGCACCAGCTGGACCCAGCGGGGGACGATCACGCGCGGGTGGCCGGTCTCCGCTCGCTCGGACGGCCCGTCCGGCGGAGCGTCAGTCGGCTCCCGCTGCTCTGCGCTCGGCGGATCGCTCGGGGCTCGGCCAGCCTCGGGGGCCTGCTCGGAGACGCCTCTCACCTACCTCCCACCATCGCCAGAGTATGGCTGAGTCCGAGGCGGCCGCTCCGGGCGCGGCGGCGGCGCGCATCCTGTTCGTCGGCGACGTCGTCGGCGGCATCGGCCGGCACACGCTGCTCGACTGCCTGCCCGTCCTGCGCGAGCGCCACGCACCCACATTCGTGGTGGTCAACGGCGAGAACGCGGCCGGCGGGCTGGGGATCACCCCGAAGATCGCCGATCAGATGTTCGCGGCCGGCGTCGACGCGATCACGCTGGGCAACCACACCTATCACCGGCGCGAGATCTATCCGTACCTGGCCAGCAGCGATCGGATCGTGCGCCCGGCCAACTTCCTGCGCAGCCAGCCGGGACGGGGCGCGTGCGTGGTCGAGCACGACGGGGTTCGCCTGGGCGTGGTGAACCTCAGCGGGAACCTCTACCTGCGCGCGGGCCGCTCGGCGTTCACGGAGATCGAGGTGGCGCTGGGCGAGCTCGGCGAGGTCGAGCACATCCTCGTCGACATGCACGCCGAGGCGACCTCCGAGAAGGTCGCCATGGGGTGGCACCTCGACGGGCGGGTGACGGCCGTGGTGGGCACGCACACGCACGTGCCGACCGCCGACGCGCGCGTGCTTCCAGGGGGGACCGCGTACATCACGGACGTCGGCATGACCGGCCCGCGCGGCGGCGTGATCGGGGTCAAGCGCGAGCAGGCGATCGAGTCGCTGCTCACGCAGATGCCGATCCGCTTCGAAACCTCGGAGGAGGACCCGTGGCTGATGGGCGTGCTGATCAGCTGCTCAGCGCCGCTGCGGGCCGACTCGATCGAGCAGGTGCTGATGCCGCGCCCGGCGACCGGTCAGACGGATCGCTGAGGCGCCCGAGCAGCGCGACGATCGCCAGCGGGAAGAACCACGGGATGTACAGGTAGAACCAGTGTTCGATCCCCAGCTGCTCGGCGATGATCACCGCCGCGCAGGCCGCCGCCAGGCCGACCACGTCGGGGCGGCGGGGCACGAGCGCGAGCACGAGCGCGAGCGCGACCGCCGCGATCTCGGCGACGCGCTCGAGCCCCTGCAGCCCGTACAGCCCCCAGATCGAGAACGGCGAGCCGCGATTGGACTGGTAGACGATCGTGCGCTCGTAGATCGTGTGCAGCGAGTCGTGGCTGAGCGCGGGAATCGAGACGAGCGCGACCGTGCCCGCGAAAGCGGCCGCGTACAGCGCCAGCGCGCGAGCGCGCCGCGCGAGCGAAAGCCCGGCGAGGCCGTGGGTGGCGAGCAGCGGCGCGAGCGCCAGAGGGGCGAACTTGGTGAGGGCCGCCAGCGCGGCCAGCGCGCCGCGGCCGGCCAGCGCGAGCTTCGAGCGGTAGCTGGCGGCGAGCACCGCCGCGAGCGCGAGCGCACCGACGAGGCTGTCGTTGGAGTTGCTCTCCAGCGCGTACAGCGTGAACGGGTATGAGACCCACGCGTAGGCCAGCGCGACGCCCAGCGTCGGACCGCGCATGCGCCGCCCGATCAGGAACAGCAGCGCGGTGGCGAGCAGGTCGAAGAAGATCGCCGC
>JBKQHH010000179.1:0-12629 GCA_052148875.1 Solirubrobacteraceae bacterium | reverse complement strand
GCGCACGCTCGGGGGGCCGATTGCGCTGCAGGTCGCCAATCGCGACTACGCCAACTGGGAGGAGCGGATGAACCCGTGGCCGGTCGTCGAAGACAGCGCCGAGGTGCACCTGCCGCGTCCCGGGCACGCCGATCTGGTGGGCACGCAGAAGTACAAGCACAGCGACGTGCGCAACATCCTCGAGCGTGCCTCCGCGCGCGAGACCGCCGCGCGCGTGGCCGGTGGCGGCGTGTGCAAGGCGTTCCTGCGGGCGCTGGGCGTGAGCGTCCACTCGCACGTGATCCAGATCGCCTCCGTGCACGCGCCCGAGCGCGAGCGCCCGCTCACGGACGCCGACTTCGCGGAGGTCGACAGCTCGCCCGTGCGCTGCCTCGATCCGGCCGCGTCGAAGGCGATGGTGCGCGAGATCGACACGCTGCGCAAGGCCAACGAGTCGCTCGGCGGCGTCTTCGAGGTGCAGGCGTTCGGGCTGGTGCCGGGTCTCGGCTCGCACGTCTCCTGGGAGGAGCGCATGGACGGTCGCCTGGCGATGGCGATCTGCTCGATCCAGGCGATCAAGGGCGCGTCGATCGGCGACGCCTTCTCGGTGGCCGGCGTGCCCGGCTCGCAGGCCCACGACGAGATCTTCTTCGCTCCAGAGCGCGGGTACTACCGCGAGACCAACCGCGCCGGGGGCCTGGAGGGGGGAATGACGAACGGCTCGCCGCTGATCGTGCGCGGCGCGATGAAGCCGCTGCCGACGCTCACCAAGCCGCTGCGCTCGGTCGACACCGAGACGCACGAGCCCGCCCAGGCGCTGCGCGAGCGCACCGACTCGTGCACCGTGCCCGCCGCCGGGGTGGTGGGGGAGGCGATGGTCGCGCTGGTGCTCGCCGACGCCTACCGGCGCAAGTTCGGCGGCGACCACGTCGACGACGTGCTCGAGGCCGTGCGCGCCTATGAAGACCGGATCGGATGGCATTCGTCCTGATCGGCTTCATGGGCGCCGGCAAGTCGACCGTGGCCGGCGAGCTCGCCGGGGCGCTCGGCGGCGGGGCGCTCGACAGCGACGCGCTGCTGGCCGAGCGCTTCGGTCATCCGGTGGCGCGCGAGTTCGAGCTGGGCGGCGAGGCGGCGTTCCGCGCGGCGGAGGAGGAGCTGGTGTGCGAGCTGCTGGACGACGCCGGAGCGGACGCGGTGATCGCGCTCGGGGGCGGCAGCGTCACCTCCGAGCGCGTGCGCGACGCGCTGGCCGGCCATGTGACCGTGCTGCTGGACGTCGAGCCGGGCACCGCGTGGGAGCGCGTGCGCGCACAGGAGGGCGGCGCCGAGCGCCCGCTCGCCCGCGACCGCGAGCAGTTCCTCGCCCTGCACGCGAGCCGTCGCGGCCTCTACGAGGAGCTCGCCGACGCGTTCCTGCCGGCGCTCCCCCTGCACGCGGCGCCGCGTGCGCTGGATGCCCTGCGCGCGCTCGCGGCGGCGCCTAGCGCGACCCGCCTGCTGTGGGCGAGCTCAACGTCGGGCGAATACCCGGTGTACGTCGCTCGCGGGCTGCTGGATGCCGGCGGCGCCGGGCCCCTGGCGGCGCTCTGGCCTCTCGATCGCTCACGCTCGCGCCCCTTCTGCGTCAGCGACCAGAGCGTCCTCGAGCTCTACCCCGATCGTCTGGGCGAGCTGGCGGGCACCATCGCGATCCCGCCGGGCGAGGCCCACAAGACGCTCGCGAGCGCCGAATCGGTGTGGGAGGCGCTGATCGACGCGGGCATGACCCGCGCCGATCATCTGGTCGCGCTCGGCGGCGGCGTGGTCGGCGATCTGGCGGGCTTCTGCGCGGCCACGTATCAGCGCGGCGTGCCGATCGTGCACGTGCCCACGACGCTCGTCGCCCAGGTCGACTCCGCCTACGGCGGCAAGACCGGGGTGGACCTGCCGCAGGCGAAGAACTACGTCGGCGCCTACCACCAGCCGGCGGGCGTGCTCGTCGACCCGGACACGCTGTCGACGCTGCCCCCCGCGGAGCTCGCCGCCGGCTGGGTCGAGGTGCTCAAGACGGCGCTGATCGCCGGCGACGGGCTGTGGGAGGCGGTGGCGGCCGGCGGCGAGGTCGACGAGCGCACGATCCTCGCGTGCGCGCGCACGAAGCTCGCGGTCGTGGCCGCCGACGAGCGCGACGCGGGACGCCGCCAGGCGCTCAACCTCGGGCACACGGTCGGGCACGCGATCGAGACCGCCACCGGCTACGCGCGCTATCGCCACGGCGAAGCGGTCGGCCTCGGGCTGCTGGCCGCGCTGACGCTCTCCGGGCAGGACGAGCTGCGCGAGCGGGTGCGCGCGCTGATGCTCGAGCGCGGGCTGCCGGTGACGCTCCAGGGCGCGCCGGTCGATGCGGTGCTCGAGGCGCTGACCCGCGACAAGAAGCGCGTGGGAGCGCACGTGCCGTTCGTGCTGGTGAGGGCGCCCGGCGAGGTCGAGTTCGGCTGCGAGGTCGCGCCCGAGGACGTGCGAGCGGCGGTCACGGAGCTCGCGCGATGAGCGCTCCCGGCAACCGCATCGAGGTCATGCACGGCGTCAACCTGGATCAGCTCGGGCGCCGCGACCCGCTGCTCTACGGCACGCTCACGCTGGACGAGCTCGAGCAGCGGATCGATGCGGACGCGCGCGCGCTGGGCCTGGCGACGCGCTTCTTCCACACCAACCACGAGGGCCGGTTCGTCGAGCGCCTGCACGCGTTGAGAGGCCCGCCCACCCAGGCCGACGCGATCCTCCTGAACCCGGGCGCGTGGACGCACTACGCGTGGGCGATTCGCGACGCGCTGGAGATCGCCGGCCTGCCGGCGCTCGAGATCCACCTGTCCGACGTCCAGAACCGCGAGCCGTGGCGGCGCGTGTCGGTGATCGGCGAGCTGTGCTTCGCGACCATCTCCGGACGCGGCCCCGACGGCTATCGCGACGCGCTCGCGCTGTTGCGCGACAAGCTCGAGCACCCTGACGGGCACAGACGAGGCCCGGCGTGAGCGCGCCCTGCGACGAGGGCGGGCGGGAGGGTGCGGGGGACTCGGCTGACACGCGCGTGGCGCGGCTGGCGGGCGAGCTGGGCGAGCTCGAGCTCGATGCGCTGCTCGTCGACTCGCTCGTGGACGTGCGCTATCTGACCGGCTTCACCGGCAGCCACGGGCTGGCGCTCGTGGTGGGCGGCCGGGCGCGCGCGCAGCTCGGCGAGCACCGCTTCCTCAGCGACTTCCGCTACGCGACGCAGTCGGCGGAGCAGGTGCCCGACGCCTTCGAGCGCGAGATCGTCACCGGCGATCTGCTCGAGGCGCTCGCCGGCGCGCTCGCTGCGCAGACGGGGCGGCTGGGCTTCGACGAGGCGAGCCTCACGGTCAAGGCGCACCGGCAGCTGGCCGAGCAGCTGGGGCCGAGCTGGGAGCTCGTCGCCTGCTCGGGCGCCGTGCAGCGGCTGCGCGCGGTCAAGGACGCCGGCGAGATCGCGCGCATCCGCGCCGCGAGCGAGCTCGCGGACGAGGCGCTGCGCACGGTGCTCGAAGACGGCCTCGTGGGTCGCACCGAGCGCGATGTCGCGCTCGAGCTCGAGCTGCGCATGCGCCGCCTCGGCGCGCAGGCGCCGAGCTTCCCGTCGATCGTGGCCGCGGGCGCCCACGGCGCGCTGCCGCACGCCGAGCCGCGCGCACAGGAGATCCCCCGCGATGTGCTCGTGACGATCGACTGGGGCGCGCTGCACGAGGGCTACTGCTCGGACTGCACGCGCACGTACGCCACCGGCGAGGGGATCTCAGCGCAGGCGCGCGAGATCTACGAGCTCGTGCTGTCGGCCCTGCAGCAGGGGCTGGACGCCGTCAGGGCCGGCCCCAGCGGGCGCGAGGTGGACGCGGTCGCGCGCACGGTGATCGAGCGGGCCGGTCACGGCGAGCACTTCGGCCACGGCCTCGGTCACGGCGTCGGCATGGAGATCCACGAGGGCCCCCGCCTGTCGCGGACGGCCGGAGAGGAGCCGCTGCGCGCCGGCAACGTCGTCACGGTCGAGCCCGGGGTGTATCTACCCGGGGTGCTCGGCGTGCGGATCGAGGACCTGGTGGTCGTGGGGGAGGACTCTCAAGAGGTGTTGACGAGCCTGCCCAAGGCGCTGACGGTCGTCTCGTAATCGCGGGCCGGGCCCGTCGACGTGCGCTCTGGCGCGCGCGCCGGCCGATCGGCGGAGAACAGCCGCAGGCCGAGCCACAGGGCGAGCGGCACCGACCAGGCCAGGAAGAAGACCGCCTGGACGTCGGCGGAGGCGTGCAGCTCGAGCCACTGGAAGCTGATCCACACGAGCACGCTGCTGGCGAGCGCGAGCACCGGTGGGCGGCGACCGTCCACGCCGATCTCCCACGCGAGCAGCGCGAGCACGAACGGCAGCAGGTAATAGCTTTCGTCCCAGGTATCGAGCAGGCACCGGAGCAGGAGCACGAGCGCCAGCGCGAGCAGGGCCTGCTGTGCGCTCAGCGCCGCCCGACGGCTTCGCCTCCACAGCGCGACCGCGATCGCCAGGGCGCAGGCGAGGATCAGGGGATGGCTGACGGCGCCCACCCACGCCGGCCCCAGCCGGTAGCCGGGCTGGGGGAGACCGCTCGGCCCGAGCGCGAGCGCGCTGTGGTGGCCGAAGAACCACCACAGCTGCCACGGCTTGAAGATGACGCTCGCCGCGGGGGTGGCGGCCGCGGCGGTGTTCGAGGCGAAGCCACCCGAGCTGACGAGCGCGAGCGGCGCAAGCACCGCCACGGCGGTCGAGCCCGCGGCGAGCAGGCATCGTTTCCTGTGTCCAGCGGGCAGCGCCAGCAGCACCGGTCCGGCGGCCACGAGCGCCCAGTCCTTGTTGGCGACCGCCAGCCCGAGGAGGACTCCCGCCGGCAGCGAGCGATCGCGACCGTCTGCGCTGGAGGCGGCGAGCAGCACGGCGGCGACGCACAGGCAGCCGCCCAGAAGCTCCTCCGGATGGCCGAGTTCCAGGGCGCGCAGCGTGATCGGATTGGCCACGCACACGCCCAGCGCGACCGCGCGCGCGAGCGTCGAGCGCCCCTGGAAGCGCATGCGCCTCACGAGCCACACGCCGAGCGCGGCGGCGGCCAGCAGGCACGGGAGCGCGACCATGCGATACACGGCCAGCTGCCCGCCGCCCCACAGCCCCGGCAGCAGCGCGAACGGGGCGCGCTCGACCAGCGAGCCGCCGTAGGCGGGGACGAGCCGCAGGAACTCCGCCACGTGTCCGGCCACGAGCGCTTCGTAGGCGGGCCGCACCTCGACTTCGTAGTCGTTCCACGCGAAGCCGTACAGCCCCAGCCACGCCGTCGCCGCGCAGCCGGCCGCCGCGGCGAACGCGCACAGGGCATTCTCGCGCAGGCCTTGGCGCATAGGTTCGCATCGGCGTCCCCGCGGGCGGGCTTGAGCGCGTCAGAGCGAGTATGTTCGTCGCCGGAGGAATACCCACCCGCACCCGGCGCTCAGGAGGTTTCGGTCCATCATGCCCTCGCTTCTAGATCTGACCAGTCAGGGAGATGTCGGGACCATCTCCGACGAGTCGAAGCTGTCGTCGGTCACGCTGATGACGCCGCAGCAGCTGTACGAGCTGTGGGAGCGCCAGAACTGGCAGTCGCACACGATCGACCTGGAGCAGGATCGGCGCGACTGGGAGCGGATGGACGAGGATCTGCGACGGAAGCTCGCGTGGAACCTATCGAGCTTCTTCATCGGCGAGGAGCGCGTCACCACGCAGTTCTCGGGGCTCGTGATGGCCTACGAGAGCCAGGGCGAGGAGGCGTTCCTGACCACCCAGCAGGTCGACGAGGCCCGTCACGCGCAGCACTTCAACCGCTTCTACGAGCAGGTCCTCGGCATCGACGGCAGCTTCGAGGATCGTCTGCGCCAGGCACGAGACGACCTCAACCCGGCGTTCATCGAGATGTTCGACGGCGTGCTCGTCGACTGGGGCGCGCGCCTGGTGGAGAACCCGCGCGACATCGAGGCCAAGGTCGACTTCGTGACGCTCTACCACATGATCATCGAGGGCACGCTCGCACTCACCGGCCAGTGGTTCCTGACCGACTTCATGGAGCGCAACCAGATCCTCCCGGGCTGGGTCGAGGGCTTCAAGCTGATCTCCCAGGACGAGCACCGCCACGTCGCCTACGGCACGTGGTTCCTGCGCGAGAAGGCCACGGACCCAGCGCTCAGGCAGCGGATCGCCGCGCGCGTCGCGGAGCTGATCCCGCTGGCCGCCGCGGTGCTCGTTCCCGCGGGCGAGGACCCCGAGAACTACTCGATCCTGGATTACTCGATGGAGGAAACCAACACGTTCGCCTTCAACGCGCTCAACCGGCGGCTGAAGGTCATCGGGATCGATGTGGCCAGCCTGGCGGCGGCGTAGACGCACGGCGGGGCGCCGGGGCGGCGGCCCGCTACCCTGCGATGTCGTGATCTCGACGAACCAATTCAAGAAGGTGTCCAGAACGTATCCGGACAGGGTGTGCTGGGCGTCCTAAAACCTGGCGGCCGATCAGTCGACGCGGCGCAGCTTCGCGAGCGGCACAACAACGATGCGGTCGAGCAGGGGCTCCGAGGGCATCGTCGTGACCTCGACCATCGCCTTGTCACCGTCGAGCAACTCGACCACGCCGCCTCTCGCGCCCGCGGGCGCCGTTTCGGTGTCGGCGGTCAGCTCGACCGTGTCGTACAGGGCGATCTCGTGCGTGATCGGCATGAAGTTCATGTTAGGGCGTTGGGAATGCCGTGACTAGACGTGGCGCATCCTCTGTATCGGCGTAATGCCACGCGGACAGTACCGTTGCCGTTCGCTCCTCGATGGTCAGCTCTACTCGGACCTCGCAGGTCACCCCGACAGCGACCTTCCGAACCGCTGAGACCGGCGCATCGAGCACCGCGTTGGCAATCGCTTGCCAAATCTGCTCGGAGTCTGACGGACGCACCAAGAAGACCCGTGCCCATTCCCCACCGTGGCCGCGATCAGCGAGTATCCACTCAGCCCACTTCTCGGGTGTCGCGTACGCTTCATCGGCGCGGGGCAGGGGATGGCCGACTGTCGGGACGGGCATGTGGCGAAGCGTACGTAGCGACTGCGACGCCGAGGGCTTCAAGGTTGTCTTCGACGAGTAGGTCCGACGTGCCGAGCCGCAAACGTCGGTTCGACCGGATCCTGCCGGTCGAGGTAGTCGGCGAAGCCGGGCACGGCGTAGTCGACGAACCCGTGCTTCGGAGCATAGATCAGGCCCTTGCTCATGAGGCTGCCGCGGCGCATGGAGAGGGATCGCTGGTCCTTCTTGCCCAGCGCGTGTGTGACCTCTGCCATCGAGTATGGGGGCCCGTCGCACCCGGCCATCGCACGGAGGAACTCGCGCTCGGCTGGCGTCGCCCGCCCTTCGAAGCGGACGCCGTAGAAGCCATCGTCCAGGTGATCCCTGGCGAGGCGTCCTGCGGCGCGCGCGTCGGCCTCGGTGATGCGCTTCTCAGTCGCCAGGTCCCACGCGCACCTGCCGTGCTCCTGCAGGGAGTATGGATAGCCCGAGGTCTGCCCGAAGACGTACGCGAGCGCCTGATCCTCCCAACTCACCTCGAGCTTGCTCGCGGGAGCCGCCAGCGCCGCGCAGGCGTCGGCCTTCGAGAGCCGATCGATGAAGCGGTAGTCGAAGATGTGCTCCGCGTAGGTCCTCGCGCGCCCCGTGAGCGCCGGCAAGGTCGGGAGTCCAGCGGCGAGGCATGTCACGGGGAGGGCACGCTGGCTCATCCGGTAGAGACCTTCGGTGACGGCTCCGAACTCGCGAGCCGCCGCGTACTGGGCCTCATCGAGCAGGAACGCGACGCCGCTCTCCCTGGCCACCGCGGCCTCGCCGAGCGCCTGGAGCAGATCGGTGAAGTCTTCCCCCAGCCTGTCGGGAAGGGTTTGAGCCCTGGGTCTGTAGCTGAGCTCGAACTCATCCGTGCCTTTCAGGACAAACATGCCGAGGTCGCCGAGCGCAAGCCGAACGCGCTCGGCGACCGTCCGGGTCGGCTTGAGTTGGAGCAGGGCCCGTCTCGTGCCCATGGCGATGGCATCGGGGAGGGAGGCCTCAGCGTCGAGGTCGAGCCTCACGGCGATCCAGTCGCGTTCGACCGCCGCGTCCTCGAACTCATTCAGCAGGGCTGTCTTGCCGACGCCGTGCAGTCCCACCAGGATCATGCTCTGCGCGGGGCTCCCACATAGGAGGCGATCCAGCATGACGGAGCAGTCCTCGATCTCGCGACTGCGCCCCGCGATCAGCGGAGGGCGAGCGCCGCTGGGGGCATATGGGTTGGTCCGAGCGTCCAAAAGGCTTCTTTAGATTCGATTAGATCACGATAGTACAGGATAGATTACGTTAGGAGCCTATGGTTCTTGCTAGTCTTGCCGTATAGATCAATGATCGATAGTTGACTTCCGACCGCAGAGTTAGGCTCGTCGAGTGGCGAGAGGGCTCCGCAAACAACCCAGAGGAACCGATGGCGGCTGTTAAAGAGGCAGAGGCGCCCAAGACCAAGAAGAACGCTCCGTCAGCGTCCGCAAAGCGGTCGCGGAAAGCTCGGCCTGCTGCCGACTCCGGCCAAGGCGATGAGGATATCGAGGTCGGGGAGTCATCCGTTGAAGATCTGCGCGAGCAGACCCTCGAAATCGAGGCCAACGAGCCGTTTCAACGTAAGATCCTGCGCGCGCTCGGCCGACGCGGAGCAACCCCGTCGGAGCTGACCAAGGAGCTGCAAGCGACAAAAGAGACGATCAGCCGTCTGCTCGGGCGGCTACTCGAGGCGGGCTTCGTCGAACATCAACAGGTCGAAGGTGACCTGCGGCTGCGGTTCTACCGTCTCACGCCCGCGGGCGAACGAGCGCTCGGGCGTCATCTCGCATACGGAGCACCGGATCTCCTGCCGGCCGCCCCCGGCATGGAGGATCTGGCGAGGGCTGGCCTCGAGAGCGCGCTGCGAATGCGCCGTCAGGCCAACAGGCTCGACGAGGCTGCCGAGAGGATGCGAATCGTCTTGAGCCAGGCGCGTAAGCTGGGGAGCAACGATCTGCTCATCGATACGCTCGCCGAGTTCGCGGCCACTCTACGCCAGGCTCGCAGGCGCGACGAGCTCGAAGAGACGATGCAGGAACTCGAGCGGATCGCTCTCGGCGAGCATCCCTCCAAGGATCCGGCGCTCGTCCTCCCGGCGGCGGCCCATCGTCAGTACGAGCTCGGTCGCGCGCGCGACGGCGGGATCGCGGATCCGCACAAGCGTGCCAGGCACCTGGATGCGGCGCAGTCGCTGTACTGCCAGCTTCGCAACTTCGCCGAGCCGCAGCGCGAGCTCGTCTGGGCTCAGCGCGAGGGATGGAGCGTGCTCAGTCTCGCGGGCAATCTTCGCGAACGCTCCCACTTCGAGAAGGCTGTCGAAAAGGCTTCGGCGGCGATGGCACTCTTCAGGCACATCGACGATGATTACGGCCAGGCACGCAGCCTGTTCGTGATTGGCCTGTGTCTGCGGCTGATGGGCGATTTCCGTGGTGCCTGGAATCATCTTGCGGAGGCGCTGGTGCTCGCCCAGGAGCACACGTTCGAGCGCTTTCAGACTGACACGCTGCTTCAGATGGGCGATGTCCAGAGGTGCATCGGCCACATCGAGCCGGCGCGTGTCCTGTTGTCCGAGGCGCTCGCACAGGCGAGCCGCATGAACCTCGAGCTGATCCAGGCCTTCGCGTTGTCCTCGCTGGGAGCATGCTCCTATCAGGAGGGGGACTACGACAGCGCCCGCAGACGGTTGAACGATGCACAGAGCCTGTTCAAGGCTTGTCGCCACAGCGGGGGTCTCGCGCTGAACCGGCGCCGTCAGGCAGCCGTTAGATGCAGGCTCTTGAGCGAGTTCACGGGTGCCCGGCTAGCGCGGCTGGAGCAGAGCCTGAACGCGGCCCGCAGGCAGTATGAAAGACTGCGCAGCCCCGCCGGCGCGGCGGCGTGCGACATCGACCTCGGCCGTATCTGCCTGCTCGCCGGCACCGAGCCCAAGGATGCCGTCGCGCGGCTGAAGATGCGCTTGGAGGATCCGCCGCAGCGGGAGCTGATCGAGCTCGATCCTTGGGTGCCGGCATATCTGCTTGCGTTCTCGGCCGAGACGGGAGACCGGGAGCTGAAGGGGAGCGCGAAGAACGTCGTTGCTGACGGAAGGCGTCGCAGGTGCGACTTGTTCTCGCAGCTCGGTGTCGGCACGGCCGACGGTGGGCATGCCACCAGCTTCGACAAAGGCATTCTCGAGATGGGCTGCGAGCCTCGCTACGAGAGTTATCCAGTTGGCCATGAGGTGAGCCTGAGAAAGATCGCTAGCCCCAGCGCAGGGCGCCGGCTAGAGGCTGATTTGGGTCGAGAACGGCGAATGTCTCTGTTTGTCCCCGCGGGAGAAAGTATTCATGCGATTGCTCTTTAGAGCCCGAGTGCGGGACTGCTGCGAGCATCGTGAAGGGTGCTTTGGACTGGGAGGCGAGCCGGTCAAGGACCGGGTTCACGACCACACACAGCGCCTGGCAGGTCGAGGCGAGCATGCAGGCCACGCCGTTGAAGGAGCCGGTCTTGTAGGTCAACGAGGGGACGAGTAGGAGGTTTACCCCGCACTCCTCGAGCACCCGGGGTATGCCACGGTCGATGAGATCGGAGCAGATCACGACCGCCATTCGCGTCGATTCCCCTGACAGCAGCGTGATCTTGTTCTGCTCGGGGCGCAGATCCTCGCGGATCAGGTTCGCGTATCGGTCGTTGCCGATGTTGTGCGTCTCCAGCGGGCGGATCTTGCGGTGGGTCAGAGCAACGGCTCCGTCGATGTAGACACGCGATTCGTTCACCCGCAGTTGCTGGCGATGCTCGTCGAGCAGCGCGTGGGCGCTTCCCGCGACGACCATCGGGGAGTAGCGCTCGGGGTTCCTCGCGAGCTCTCGCTCGAGCGCCGTGGGCGAGGGCAGCGAGAGCTCTGGCAGAGTCGCGATCTCAGAGCGGCTGACGGCCGCCAGGGCGCGGAGGGTCTCCTGGGGTGACCAGGAGCTGGGCCCGACGTCGAAAACGCGCCGCCCGCTGACGTGGTAGCGGAGCCTGCCCTGGTCGAGCCTGCTGTGAACCGCGCCGATTCTGGGCAGGCCGTTCGATGTCCAGGCGATCTCGTCGAGTCGCTTGCGGTGGGAGTAGTCGATCGCAACCGCGATGCTGCGATCGATGTCGGTGAACAGGTCGAAGCCGGTCCTGTAGAGGAGGAGGCGTGCGGTCATTGACTGCTGATACGGAGTGGTGTTCTCCTTGAAGATCATCTGGACCGGCCTCGTCGCGTTGGGGATCGGCATGCCGGGCGTGAGCTCCAGACGCCCGTTGAAGCCTTTGAAGAAAAGGTCGAGAGCGGCGCGACAAAGTCCCCTGAGAAGGGCCAGGTGCGCGACAGGACCCAGCGACTTAAATCCCGCGAGGAGCTCCTGGATCTCGGCGCCCGCGAGCAGCGAGGCATAGCCTCGTCGGGGAGCGCGCTGCCAAGCGTCGGGGTCGGTCCGGGCGACGAGGGCCTCGAGGTTCTCCACTCCGTCTCGGACGGCCGCGTTCTCGAGGTCCGCTTCGAGGTCGCCCTGATCCGCCAAGCATGCCCGGCCGAGGCGCGTCGCCAGCTCGATGAGCGATTGCGACATGTTGAGGTCTGTTTCAAGCGCAGTCAAGTCGTGGCCCCATCTGCGACAAGCGGTCTACCCCCTCGCTCGCGGCGCAGAAGGGTAGTCGAAGTCCCGTTTGAGTGGCCTCTTCGAACGGGTAGAACGCCGATGCCGAGCGGCCGCATGTGTGCGCCATCGGGCCGGCGTCGGCAGTCGAGATGCAGTTAGGCGATCTTCCAGCGAGCGACTGCCCTATCTGCGCCAGCCGGTTCAAGAAGGCCAAGGTCTGCCTCTTCCCGCCGGCGTCTGGCCCTCGCGCGTCAGCTTGATGTCGGGTTGGTCACGCTCGACGGAGGTCTGTCAGTGGCTGCGGCCAAGGAGGGACGTCTGGTGCAACTGGAGACTGGTGCGTAGCGCCAGATGAGTCCTGACGGGTCCACGCAACAGCCGAGCGCCATTGCACGCTCGTGATCGCAGGCATCAGGTGCCAGCTGTTGTCTTGCGGCGGTGCCCGCGGGTATCTCCTCCCGTCGGGCGCTATCGTGATCCGGCCGTGCTGAAAGGTTCGCGCGGCCGCAACCACATCGATATTTGGCTCTAGAAGGACTGATTCGCCCTGATAAGCACAAACCAATTCTGAAACGTGCGAAGAACGTATCAAGGAGATCGGACGTAAGAGCTTCCCAAGATCGTCGTGCCGACCCCAGTCGCTTGTGACCGCGTGCCGCTCCTCGCGCAAAGCGCATCTCGGGAGCTGCTGCGGGCGCTCGTCATCGTCCCGAGCGGGCACGAGATCGGCGGCAACGCTGGCTACCGCTCGCCGAAGCAAAGCAGGCGCCGACCCTCCTTTCCGCGCGTTGCGGGACGCTCGCCGGCGGCGTCGAGATGCTCGCGTTGACGATAGAGCGGGAGCGCCTCGAACCGCTAGGCGGGCGCCCCCGACGGCATCGCCGAACGCGTCGCGAAGGCCGGCCGA
>JBKQHH010000178.1:0-6481 GCA_052148875.1 Solirubrobacteraceae bacterium | reverse complement strand
GATCCTGCCGCTGCTGGCGCTGCTCACGGCGCTCGCGGGCGTCGCGAACTATTCCGAATGGGCGGCCGTCCCGCGCTTCGCGATCGCCACGTTCGCGCTCGCGGGCCTCGCCTGGGTGGTGTCGTTCGCGACCGAGCAGCTCGGCGAGCGCTTCGGCCCGGGCGTCACCGGCATGATGCAGTCCACGCTCGGCAACCTGCCCGAGCTGTTCGTCGTGATCTTCGCGCTGCAGAAGGGCGAGCTGGTGGTCGCGCAGACGGCGATCATCGGCTCGGTGCTCGCCAACGCGCTGCTCGTGCTCGGCCTGGTGATCGTCGTCGGCGCGCGCCGCGCTCCCGACGGGCTGATGCGCTTCTCCAGGCGCCTGCCCAGGGACACCGCCACGCTGCTGCAGGTCACCGTGTTCATCATCGTGCTGCTCGGCCTGTCGCTCGCCGCCCACGATCCCGCCAGCCACCACGTCAAGGGCATCTCCGTCGTCGGCGCCATCTGCCTGCTCGTCGTCTACACGACGTGGGTCGTGCCGTACCTGCGCTCCGACCAGGTGCCCGGGGCAGACGCGCGCGCCCTGGACGCGACCGCTGGCGCCGCGGCCGGCGAGGGTGCGCGCGCGGACGTTCAAGCGACCGGCGTGCCGCCGGCGCTGGCCGAGCCCGAGCCGCGCGGCCCGCGGCTGTCGCTCGGGCTGACGCTCGTGCTGCTGATCGTCGCCGGCACCGCCTCCGCGTTCGTGTCCGACTGGTTCGTCAACGGCCTCGAGCCGGCAATCGGCATCCTGCACATCTCGCAGGCGTTCGCCGGCCTGGTGATCGTCGCGATCGCCGGCAACGCCGTCGAGAACACCGCCGGCCTGGTGCTCGCGTGGAAGCGGCGCTCCGACCTCGCCATCTCCGTCGTCAAAAACTCGGTCGCGCAGATCGCCGCGTTCCTGTTCCCGCTGCTCGTGCTCGTCTCCTTCGCGCTGAACACCACGCTCACGTTCGCCTTCGCGCCCGTGTACATCGGCGCGCTCGCGCTCACCGCGCTCGCCCTGTGGCAGGTCACCGGCGACGGCGAGGCCGCCGAATTCGAGGGCTGGGCGCTGGTCGCGCTCTACGTCATCCTCGCCACGCTCACGCTCTACGAGTAGCAGCCGCGCGCGCGACGCGGGCGGGCGCGCATCGCGGCCCCCTCATAAGAAGAATGCCGTCCCGCCCGCACGGCCGCCGCGCCCGACCGGCTCACCCGCGCGTCAGGCCACCGATCAACGCGCCCGCCAGCCCGCCCGCGGTCGCCGCCTGCGCGTTCGCCGGCACGGCGCCCTCGCCCTCCAGCGGCGCGATGAACATCGTCTGGATCGCCAGGCGCCCGGGGCCGGTGAAGCGGTTCCACGTCAGCTTGCCGCCGCCGCCCATGATGCCCGTCTTCAGGCCCATCGTCACCGCCTCCAGGCTCACCGTCGGGTCCTTGTACAGCCACGCGCCCGCCTCCACGTCCAGCTGCTCGCCCTCGCCGAGCGTCACCAGGAACACGTTGCCGTGACCGTGCAGCCACACCAGCGCGTCGCCGTCGGTCGCGCGGAACTTGTCCATGAAGATGCCCGACCCGCCCAGCAGCATGTTCTGCACGCCCTTGATCCGTTCGAAGCTGTAGTCCAGGTTGTCCGTCGCCGCCAGGAACTGGTGCTCGCGCACGTCCAGCCCTTCGCCCTGGCTCAGGTGCATCGGCACGCACTGGCCCGCCGAGTCGCGCGAGAACGCGATCCGCCCCGAGCCCGACGTGCGCGTCACGAAGAACTCCAGCCCCGCGATCTTGCGCTTGATCGCCCCCGGCAGCTTCTTCAGCTCGACGTTCAGCTGCGTCTCCTTCCACAGCAGCGTGTGGTGCTCGAACATCACCTGCCGCCCGCTGATGTCGATCTGCAGCTCCGGCACCAGTTCGCCGCGGATGTGGTAGGAGACGCCCGCGAACGTCTCGTCGTGGGCGCTCACGGGGATCTGCTCGGGCAGGGGCATCGCGCGTGTCTCCTTCTATGGGGGCTGAGTTGGCGCCCCGAGCTTCGCGGTTCGCGCCGTCCGCGTCAAGGTCGCCGCCGCGCGCTGGTCTCGGCGGCGCAAGCGCGCTAGACTGCTTGCACCTCGCGCCTGGGCGGGGTTTTTCTTCGCCCGGAGCCGCCCGTCCACAACGACGCAGGGATTTCTGATCTATGGCCCGCGGAGACGTACGAATCGCTGTCACCCTCGCCTGCGAGGAGTGCAAGCATCGCAACTACCAGACGAACAAGAGCAAGCGCAACAACCCCGACCGGATCACCCTGCGCAAGTACTGCCGCTGGTGTCGCAAGCACACCAGTCACAGGGAGACCCGTTAGCGCGGGAGCGCTGCCGTGGCTCGTGATCGCAAACGTGCAAAGCAACGCCGCGCGCGCGGCGGGGGCGCCGCCGTCCGCCGGCGCGACGCCGCCGACGCCGCCGCCGAGCGAACGTCCACGCATCCGCCCGCGCCCGGCACCATCGAGCGCGCCGACCTGCCCGGCGCGCTCGACCACGCCGGCGCCGAGGTCGACGAGTTCGACGCCGCGCTCGTGCGCGGCGCCGCCGGCGTGCCCGTCGCGCCCGACGCCGACCTCGTCGGCGACGGCGGCTTCGACTTCGCCACCGAGGACGCGCTGCAGGAGCCGCAGGGCCCTTCCGGGCCGGGCGGCACCGGCGGGACCGGAGGCGGAGGCGGCGGAGGCGGTGGCGGTGGCGAGGTCGCGCGCCCGTCCGGCGCTCCGCTGCGCGGCGGCAATCGCGCCATCGGCTTCCTGCGCGCCAGCTGGGCGGAGCTCCAGCGCGTGCAGTGGCCCGACCGCCGCCAGGTCACCCAGGCGACCGCCGTCGTGCTCGGGTTCGTCACCATCGCCGGCCTATACCTGGGCCTGGCCGACTATGTCGCCAAGGAAATCGTCGAATTCGTCCTCTGATCCTCGGATCAGAGGACGGGTGGATGCCCCTTCCCCATCTTCATGTAGGAGCTTCTGAATGTTTCGCTGGTACGTCGTCAACACATACTCCGGCCACGAGAACAAGGTCAAGCACAACCTCGAGCACCGCGTCGTGTCGCTCGGGCAGCAGCGCGCCGTGCGCTCCGTCGTCGTGCCCACCGAAGCCGTGTCCGAGATGAAGGACAACCAGAAGGTCACCGTCGAGAAGCGCACCATGCCCGGCTACGTGCTCGTCAACATGGAGCTCAACGAGGACTCCTGGGGCGTCGTCAAGGGCACCCCCGGCGTAACCGGCTTCGTCGGCGCCTCGCAGGAGCCCGTCGCGCTCACCCAGGGCGAGGTCGACCGGCTGCTGCACAAGGAGGTCGCCACCGCCACCCGCGCGCGCGCCCAGTTCACCATCGGCGAGTCCGTCAAGGTCGTCTCCGGCCCCCTGTCCGACTTCTCCGGCGAGATCTCCGAGATCAACGAGGACGCCGCCCGGCTCAAGGTGCTGGTATCAATCTTCGGCCGCGAGACGCCGGTCGAAGTCCAGTTTGATCAGGTAAAGAAGCTCTAGGAATCCCGAGGACGCACGATGGCCAAGAAGGTACTCACGACAATCAAGCTGCAGGCCAACGCCGGGCAGGCGAGCCCCGCCCCGCCGGTCGGCCCCGCGCTGGGCCAGCACGGGATCAACATCATGGAGTTCTGCAAGGCGTTCAACGCGCAGACGCAGAGCGAAACCGGAACCGTCATCCCCGTCGTCATCACCGTCTACGAGGACCGCTCGTTCACGTTCGTCACCAAGACGCCGCCCGCCGCCGTGCTCATCCGCCAGGCGATCAAGATCAACAAGGGCTCCGGCGAGCCCAACCGCGTGAAGGTCGGCACCATCACCCAGGGCCAGCTGCGCGAGATCGCCGAGCGCAAGCTCGCCGACCTCAACGCCCACGACGTCGACCAGGCCGCCAAGATCATCGCCGGCACCGCCCGCTCCATGGGCGTGGAGGTCGCATCGTGAGCGCTCACGGCAAGCGCTACTCCGAGCTGCTCGCCAAGGTCGACCGCGAGCACGAGTACCAGCCCGCCGAGGCGGTCGCGCTCGTGCGCGGCCTCGGCGGCGCCAAGTTCGACGAGACCGTCGAGGTGCACGTGCGCACCGGCCTCAACGTGCGCCACGCCGACGAGCAGCTGCGCGGCACCATCGCCCTGCCCAACGGCCTCGGCAAGGACGTCAAGGTCGCCGTCTTCGCCCAGGGCGACAAGGCCAAGGAGGCCGAAGACGCCGGCGCCGACGTCGTCGGCGCCCAGGATCTCGCCAAACGCATCCAGGAGGGCTTCGACGACTTCGACGTCGCCATCGCCACCCCCGACATGATGTCCGTCGTCGGCCAGCTCGGGCGCATCCTCGGCCCCTCCGGCAAGATGCCCAACCCCAAAGTCGGCACCGTCACCATGGACGTCGGCAAAGCCGTCGAAGAGTCCAAGTCCGGCAAGGTCGAGTACCGCACCGACCGCAGCGCCATCGTCCACCTCGTCATCGGCAAGGTCAGCTTCGACGAGCGCAAGCTGCTCGAGAACTACGCCGCCGTCGTCGAAGAGCTGATCCGCGCCAAGCCGTACGCCGCCAAAGGCCGCTACCTGCGCTCCATCACCCTCGCCTCCACCATGGGGCCGGGCGTCAAGGTCGACCCATCCAAGACACGTGAAATCATCGAGGAGGCGCCCGCGGCTACCATCGCCGCCTAGCGCTTCATTTTTCGCGGCTGTCGGCCGCGAAAAATGTGCCTATCATTGCCTCACCTCAGGCCACCAGAGACCCCCGGCAGCCACCGCTCACGCGTGGCGGAAGTCCGGGACAGGAGCCCCATGAACCGAGACCAGAAGGCCGTCGCGATCGCCGAGATCGCGAGCCACATAGACCAGTCCGACGCGATCTTCGCCGTCGACTACCGCGGCATCACCGTCGCCCAGGTCGCAGAGCTGCGCGCCAAGCTGCGCGAGTCCGACGCCACGTTCAAGGTCGTCAAGAACTCGCTCACCGAGCGCGCCGCCGACCAGGCCGGCGCCGACGCGCTCAAGGACTTCCTGTCCGGGCCCACCGCGCTCACGTTCGTGCGCGGCGACGTCGCCACCGCCGCCAAAGCCGTCGCCGACTACGCGCGCGCCACCCAGCTGCTGCCGTTCAAGGGCGGGCTCATGGACGGCGCGTCGCTCGACGTCGACCAGATCCGCTCGCTCTCGCGCCTGCCCTCGCGCGACGTGCTCTACGGCCAGCTCGTCGGCGTCGTCGCCTCGCCCATCGGCGGCCTCGTGCGCTCCCTCGGCGGACTGCTCGGCGGCCTCGCCGTCGCCCTCGGCCAGGTGCGCGACAAGAAGGAGTCCGGCGAGCTGCCCGCCGGCGACGCCCCCGCCGCCGAAGCCGCGCCCGCAGCCGAGGCCGCCCCCGCCGATGAGACTCCCGCGGCTGAGGAGCCCGCAGCGGAGGAGGCCCCGGCGGCCGAGGCTGAGCCTGCGGCCGAGGCGCCAGTTGCGGAGGAGGCACCCGCGGCCGACGCGGAGCTCGCCGCCGAGGCTGAGATCGCGCCAGCGGCTGAGGCCGAGGCTGCAGCCGAGCCCGCGGCCGAGGAGGAGAAACAGACTGAGCCGGAGGCAGATGAGCCGGCGCAAGCAGACGACAATCAAGCGGACGTCTCGGCTGCGAGCCAGCCCGAGGACGCCGAGACGACCAAGGAGGACTGACTCACATGGCAACCAGCACACAGGATTGGATCGAGGAGCTGAAGGGCATCTCCGTGCTCGAGCTCGCCGAGCGGATCAAGGCGCTCGAGGAGGAGTTCGGCGTGTCCGCGGCCGCGATGGCCGCCCCCGCCGCGGCGCCCGCGGGCGGCGGCGGCGACGCCGGCGGCGCGGAGGAGGAAGTGAGCAGCACCGTCGACGTGATCCTCGCCGGCTCCGGCGACAAGAAGATCCAGGTGATCAAGGTCGTGCGCGCCGCCACCGGCCTCGGGCTCAAAGAGGCCAAGGCGCTCGTCGACGAGGCCCCCAAGCCCGTCAAGGAGGGCATCGAACGCGAGGAGGCCGACAAGCTCAAGCAGGAACTCGAGGAGGCCGGAGCCCGCGTCGAGCTCAAGTAGGGCGCCGGCGCTACGCCGTCCGTCCGGCGGTCGCGACTTCGCGGCGACCGTCGGACCGACGGCTTCGCTTGGCGGGGCCAGGGCCCTCGTGGGGACGGCGCGAAGGACGGCTTCGCTTGGCCGCGGGGCACGGGCCCCACGGCCCTCTCGGCGGGGGTTGGCCGAAAATCACCCGTTTGGTGGATTGAAGTCCTGGGCAAGGAACGGTTAGGTGTATGTGGACTGATTGCTCAGCTCGTGCGCGCGTGCGAGTCCGGCCAGGACGCCGGCTTGTCGCACAGGGGGACGTGCAGGGCATAATCGTTCGAGATGCGCACCGGAATGTGGCGGCCTTGAGCGGGCTACCGACACTCCCCCCGTTCGGAGGGAGCGGCGCCCCCCTGCCCCGTCGGTAGCC
>JBKQHH010000177.1:0-14659 GCA_052148875.1 Solirubrobacteraceae bacterium | reverse complement strand
GTGCCCGCGCGCGCGTTCACCGTCTCTGTCCCCTTCGCTTCCCCCAGCAGCGCCACCGTCTGCTCAGGGCTCAGCGCCAGCTCGCCCGCGCTCACATTCACTTCGTCCGCTTCCATCCACGCCAGCTTCACCGCCGGCCACGCCTTCACCGTCACGCTCCTCACCGTCCCGTACTTCCCCACCTTCCCGCGCACGACCCGCGCCGCGATCGGCGGGCCCAGCACCTGTGCGAGCACGAGCACGACCACGATTACCGCCACCGCCCCGGCCACGATCCTGATCGCCCGCCCGCTCACAACACCCATCAGCACCCTTCCAGCTTCGCAGTTCGCCTGCTCGCGCGCCCGCCCAGCCGGCCGCGTGTACTAGCCTTGGATCCCCGACCCGCGGGCGCGTAGCTCAGTTGGCCAGAGCACCTCGTTTACACCGAGGGGGTCGCCCGTTCGAGTCGGGCCGCGCCCACTAAAGCGAAGATCCGCGAAGTACAGCGAAATGCCGCGAATACGCTGGACTTCGCGTGAGCCGTTTTTCGCGGTGGTTTGCGCCGCTTCGCGTGCTCGGCGGTAGCAATTCATTTGCAGCGGCACACGCGTGGCGGGCGGCCTCTGTGCGTCTCGGTGGGTCCTCTGTGCGGTGAGCGTGGCCGGTGCCAGACGGGTGCAGGAGGAGGCCGAGGCGTGGGCGCATGCGGGCATGGCAATTCGCATGGGGGCAAACGGGTCGCTCGGACGACAAGAAGACGAGCTCTCCCCACCCGCTTGCTGCGGCGCACCGCGATCGCAGGTTCCTCGAAAGGAGCCCGTATGCCATCCACCTTCACGTCAACAACCTCAACGCGGACGAGCCTCGCTCGGGCGCTGCCCGGTTGCCCGTTCGATCGCGCGGCCATGTCACCCAAGACGCGGGGTGAGGGTGCGTCGCTGGTTCCTGCGGGCTCGCCTGGTGCTGGTGGAACCGGGAGCCTGGAGGCGTGGGTGACCAAGCGCCAGTTGGCCGCGCATCTGCAAATGACTCCTCGCTGGATCGAGCTTCAGTATCCGCATGGGCTGCCGCGCGTCCGCCGGGACGGCATCGTGCGCTATCGGATCTCAGAGGTCGAGTAGCCCACCCGCACCGGGAAACTCGGCGGCCGTCTTGTGGGCGAGGCCGCGATTCCCACGAGCACGGTGGCGCTCACACAGCTCCTGGTAGGCGTTTGGGTCATAGCCGAGCGGCACACCGGGCGGGTAGAACGCGAACGTCGACAATCGCGCAGTGGTGAAGTGAGAGCGCTCGTCATGCTCCACCGCTCGCGCGTGCGGCTCGAGCAGGAAGTCAGCGGTCATTGCACCGCGAGTCTTCTCACCGAGCGCACGCGCATCGCCGCCGAGGTCGTCGAAGATCGACTCGAGCGCGTCCAGCACTGGCCTGGGCAGGTTCGCGTGGACGTCGGGCTGGAGATGGCCGTAGCGGGTCAGCCAGTCCAGGCTCTGGTCTGCTCGCAGGTCGTAGCCGGCGGCCGTGGCGCGGGTGTAGAACGCGGCGGCGTGGCGACGCATGTTCGAGGGCTCTTCTCAGCCTGCGCGGACGCGGGCCGGTGCGGGCGCAGCGATCTCCAGGATCCGCGAGGCGCGCTTCTCCACGGTTTTGACGATACGCGCGAGGACGGGGGCAGACCACCCTTCCTCGGTAAGTGAGGCGTGAGCCTGGTGGGCGGCTGAGGGAGCTGCGTTTGCGAGCGCTCGGATTCGTCGCCGTGCCGCCGCTGGCCCGAGGCCGGCCTGCTCCAGGAGCTGGTTGAGGTGGCGCGGCTGGACGTAGTCGGGGCGGTACTCGCCGCCGATGCTCATCGCCATCTTGCGCGACAGGCCCGGATACACGGCCGTGCTCAAAAGGTCATACGTTGGGGCGAGCGCCGCCTTCGGCGAGTCGGGAAGGTAGAGCAGCGAATAGTTCTTGCCGTGCGCGTCGTTGTTGCCGATCAGGAAGCTGAGTACGACCGCGTCGAGCAACTTAAGCGCCTCGCGAGCCGGGACAGCGACCGCTTTGCGCAGCAGCGAGAAGCAGTCCTCGAGCCCAGGACCGCCCTCGTTCTGGTACTTGCGCCGGGCCGGGATCCCGAGCGCCTGGCAGAAGTCCTCCTGGTGTAGTCGTCGCACGGCATCCTCGGCGTGTTCGCGGTCGTAGCGCTCGACGAGAAGGAATTCACGGCCCGCGACCCGCCGTGGTGAGGTGCGCACCGTCTCAATCCCGAGGATCCTGCCGATCGCAGGGCATAGTGCCTCGTTGGCGATCGTCCCATCGTGGCCAGCGATCGGGGTCTTGAGTATGTGAGTGGAGGGGGTACGACCCTTCGTGAGGCCGATCTGCCCGTCGGCGCCGAGGACAACGGGCAGCTTGTCCTGTGCGCCGGCCAGCGAGAGGCGATACTCGCCGTCCGCATCGGCATGCAGGGGACGGCTTGGCAGTTCGTCGATCAGCTTCGCGAGCTCGCTCTCCCCGAGCCACTGGATGTCGCGGCCGACGGGCGCTGGCCGCTCGCCTGGTGCGAGCAAGCTGACGGCTCCTGCGGTGTCACCGCCGAGCGCGGCGAGGAGCGCAAAGTCGTTGTCGGCGCTCACCCCGAGGTTGCGAGCCGCCCGCTCTCGGGGAGACCCCTCGGGCAAGAGGCCCCCGAAGACCGCTTGGACGGCGGCGGTGGTGTAAGAGCCGTCGAGCGGCAGCGAATGCGACAGCGGCGGACGCGTGCCCGCCAGCCAGCTCTCAGCGTAGGTAAACCCCATGCCATTGGGCTCGTCTACGACTACTCCGGCGTGCTCGTCGAAGCACCAGACCTCAAGCGTGCGGTCGGCCATCCGGGTCCTCGATCGAGATGCGCAGGCCGAGCGAGGAGGCCACGCGCAATGTCTCCCCGAGTCGGGAGGTCGGCTTGCCGCGCTCTAGCTCGCTGAGGAAGCGCACGCCCACGCCAGCGCCGGCGGCGGCATCCTCGAGCCGCAACCCGCGCAGGCGGCGCGCCTCGCGCAAGGCGGCACCTAACTCGGCAGGGCTCGTGATATTTAGTTTCGTCGACATTATCCCGATCGGGATAGATCGTAGCAGAATGCGGGGATTGTAGAGCAATACTCCCGTTCGGGATATTATTCGCGAGATAGCCCTAGCAGTCAGCCGATTATCCCGATCGGGAACCCCGGAGGCGTCCGCGCCCGCTCAGGTCGACATGCCGGGATCGAGCTCGCGCCAGCCGCCGCGCCGTGCAGGCCGCGTGATGGGTTTGGCACCCGGCCTCGGCTACGCTCGCAGCTTGTGGATCCGACAGCCCCACCCTCTAAGATGTGCATCGACTGTGCATAGTGTGGCCTAAGACTGTGCATCTGGCGTGTGCGGCGTTTGCGACACGTTTGCGAGCGCCCCGAAAACCCCTTGGGAGAGCCAAATTTACCGGATCGCGCCCATCCCCACCGCCACCGCACCCGCATTTCGCCTCGCCCCCAATTCGCCCCCGCCTCACGACCATGACCGACGCCTCCGCCAGCGACACTCCCACCGCCGACCCCCTCCGCGTCGCCGTGATCGGCTCGGGCCCGGCCGGGTTCTACGCCGCCGGACACCTGCTCGCCCACGCATCCGAGCGCTACGACGTCGACATGTTCGAGCGCCTGCCCACCCCCTGGGGCCTGGTCCGCTCCGGTGTCGCGCCCGACCATCCGAAGATCAAGTCCGTCACCCGTATCTACGAGCGCACCGCTTCCCACCCCCGCTTCCGCTTCTTCGGCAACGTCACGTTCGGCGTGCACGTCTCCCGCGAGGACCTGCTCGCCCACTACCACGCCATCGTCTACGCCACCGGCTCGCCGGCCGACCGGCCGCTCGGCATACCCGGCGAAGATCTCCCCGGCTCGCACGCCGCCACCGAGTTCGTCGGCTGGTACAACGGCCACCCCGACCACACGCACCTCGAGTTCGACCTCCTGTCCGCCGAGCGCGCCGTCGTCGTCGGCAACGGCAACGTCGCGCTCGACGTCGCGCGCATGCTCGTGCTCGCGCCCGACGAGCTCGCGCCGACCGACACCGCCGATCACGCGCTCGCCGTGCTCGCCCAAGGGCGCGTCTCCGAGGTCGTCATCCTCGGGCGGCGCGGCCCCGCGCAGGCCGCCTTCACCAACCCCGAGCTGCTCGAGCTCGGCGAGCTCGCCGGCGCCGACGTGATCGTCGACCAGGCCGAGCTCGACCGCGCGCTCGCCGTCGCCGACCCACACGCCGAGCAGGACATCACCTCCCGGCGCAACGTCGAGATCCTGCGCGACTACGCCGCGCGAGCACCCAAGGGCCATCACAAGCGCATCGTTCTGCGCTTCCTGCTCTCGCCCGCCGCCTTCCTGCCAGACGAGCACGGCCGCCTCGGCGCCGTCGAGCTGATCCGCAACGAGCTCGTCCCCGCGCCCGGAGGGGGCCTGCGCGCGCAGGCCACAGACGAGCGCGAGACGATCGCCGCCGGGCTCGCCTTCCGCGCCATCGGCTACCGCGGCATCCCGCTGCCCGGGGTCCCCTTCGACGAGCGCTCCGCCACCATCCCCAACCGCGCCGGCCGCGTGCTCGACCCCGCCAGCGGCGCCCCGCTGCCCGGGGAGTACGTCGTCGGCTGGATCAAGCGCGGACCCTCCGGCGTCATCGGCACCAACAAGAAGGACGCGCAGGAGACCGTCGACGCGATGCTCGCCGACCTTGCGCCGTCCGGCGACGGCGGCGATGGTGGCGCACCCGCGCCCGAGCGCGGCTCCGCGCACGTCCCCAGCACACCCGACGCCGCCGCCGTCGAGGCGCTGCTGCGCTCGCGCCAGCCCGAGCTCGTCACCTACTCCGGCTGGCAGGCCATCGACCGCCACGAGCGCGCGCTCGGCGAGCCCGCCGGGCGCCCGCGCGTCAAGCTCACGCGCATCGAGGAGCTGCTCGAGGTGGCGGCCGCCGAACGGCCGTAGAGGGCGTCGGGCGTGTCGGAGACAGCGGACGCGCTCTGCGCGCATCGTCGCGCCGAACGCCAGCCGGTCTGCCAGACTGTTCGGCCGCAGGGCCCCGTTAGCTCATCTGGTAGAGCGCCGGACTTTTAATCCGGTGGGGCGGGTTCGAGTCCCGCACGGGGCATTCGCGAAGTAAGAAAGTCGTCTGACTCAAACCCCGCTCGGGACGGGGACGCACAACGCGCATGCGGCCCGGGGGCTCAGCCTCCCCCAGACCGCGCGCACGGGTGGCGTTCTACTAGGGCGCCGTGACGGTCCAGCTGCCCTCGTCCCACGCCGTCAAGCCCAAGCCCACCGTTTCCCATTCGATCAGGAAGCCGAACCGGCCGGTTTCCGGTTTCTTGCCGGCGGCTTCCGAGTTGAGCGCCAGCACCGGCAATTCGATCTCGCTGTGCGCGAAGCTATACAGGCAGACGTACCCCGGGTTGGCGTGCCCAGGACCGCTGCAATTGGTTGATTTGCCGCTCTCGGTGTATTCGACATGGCTCTCGGGTATGTCCGCGGCGAGCGGGATCTGGAGCGTGACAGCGTCGTACAGGAACGCGGTGTTGTACGCGAGGGCGGCGAACTCGCCGCTCTCCGACTGTCCGGACGGCAGCGTCGAGGGGGCGGGTGCCCCTGGGCTGCCTTCGGCGCCTTTTGCTCCGCCGGGGCCTGCGGGCCCCGTGGGGCCGGCAGGGCCCTGCGTGCTCCATGAGAGCTTGTTCTCGCCGTGCTTGCATTTCGTCGACTTCGAGACCAGCCGCATCGCGCCCGTCTTCTTCTTCGCGCAGACGTAGATCGTCGCTGCCCCGGCCTGCGGTGCCGTGCCGAGGCCGGCGAGCAGCAGCATGCTGACGGCGAGCAGCGTCGAGAATCCCCGCCGTGAGATGGATGTGCACATCAGATGATCCTCCCGTGTTGAGTTCCGCCGCCTCTGTGGCCGACGCATCGCTGGGAACCGCGCGCGAGCAGCATCCCCGCACTAACGCGCCTCCGTCGTCGCGGAACAATCCTTGCAGCACGATCGGCGGTCTTCTCCGGCCATCGGCCCCCGGATCGA
Source organism: Solirubrobacteraceae bacterium (assembly GCA_052148875.1). Taxonomy (GTDB): domain Bacteria; phylum Actinomycetota; class Thermoleophilia; order Solirubrobacterales; family Solirubrobacteraceae; genus Palsa-744. Next base: position 8,620 of record JBKQHH010000177.1, on the reverse strand, counting down.
TCGACTGACCAGGCCAAGGTTCGGCTGTCGCGCTAGGGTCACAACAACCGCGAGAGCACCCAGGGGAGGCGCCGATGTCAACCGCGAGTCGCACCGATCGCTCAGCCACGCACGAGGTCCTCAACCAGCCCCCGCCGCTGGTCGACCACAACGCCTTCGAGGGCGATCCCGCGCTGGGCGAGGCGCTCGTGCGCGAGGGCGGCGAGTGGGGCCTCGACCGGGTCCGCGACTTCGGCGCCGTCGTCGCCTCCGCGGAGGCGCTCGAGCACGCCAAGCGCGCGCAGCGCAACGTCCCCGTGCTCAGGACGCACGACCGCTACGGCAACCGCGTCGACGAGATCGACTACGACCCGTCGATGCACTGGATGCTGCGGCTGGGGGTCGAGCGCGAAGTCAACTCGCTGCCCTGGCGCGAGCCGCGGCCGGGCGCGCACGTGGTGCGAGCGGGCATGTTCCACCTCTTCAACCAGCTCGACACGGGGCCGTGCTGCCCGATGTCGATCAACTACGCGGCCGTCCCCACCATGCGCCAGGACGCGGCGCTGGCGGGCGCATGGGAGCAGCGCCTGACGCTGCCCGACTACGACGGGTTCGCCCAGGCCGGCATGGTCTTCACCGAGAAGCAGGGCGGCTCGGACCTGCGCGCCAACTCGACCGTCGCCGAGCCGATCGGCGACGGCTGGTTCGAGCTGACCGGGCACAAGTGGTTCTGCACGCACCCCGTGTTCGACGTGTTCTTCACGCTCGCGCAGACGGAGGCGGGGATCACGTGCTTCGTCGCGCAGCGGCCGCATCCCGGATTCCGCATCCAGCGCCTGAAGGACAAGCTCGGCGGGCGCTGCCTGGCCTCCTCGGAGGTCGAGTACGACCACCTGCCCGCGCGCGTCCTCGGCGAGGAGGGGCGCGGCACGGCGTTCGTCGTCGAGCAGCTGATCTGGACGCGCCTGGACACGCTCACCGCCGTCGCCGGCATGATGCGCCGGGTCGTCGCCGAGGCGATCTGGCACGCGCGCCACCGCACGGCGTTCGGCGCGCCGCTCGCCCGGCAGCCGGCGATGGTCAACGTGCTCGCCGACCTCGCGCTCGAGTCCGAGGCGGCCACCGCCTCGGTCATGCGCATCGCGCGCGCGTTCGACTCCGCGGACCCCGACGAGGCCGCCTTCCGCCGCCTCGCGCTCGCGGTCATGAAGTACTGGGTGTGCAAGCGCGGCGCCCCGCTCGCGGCCGAGGCGCTCGAGTGCCTCGGCGGCAACGGCTACGTCGAGGAGGCGCCGATGGCGCAGCTCTACCGCGATGTCCAGATCGGCACCGTGTGGGAGGGCTCGGGCAACGTGATCGCGCTCGACGTGCTGCGCGCGCTGCGTCGCGAGCCCGAGGGGGCGCCCGCGTTCCTCGCGGAGTGCGAGCTGGCGGCCGGCGCCGACGCGCGCTTCGACGCCCACATGGTGCGCGTGCGTGAGGGACTCGCCGAGCTGGCTGCGGAACCGGCGCTCGCCGAGTGGAGCGCGCGCCGTCTCGTCGAGGACATGGCGCTCGCGCTGCAGGCCAGCATGCTGCTGCGCCACGCGCCGCCGGCGGTCGCCGATGCGTTCTGCGCCGGGCGCCTGGATACGCGCGGTCTCGCCTTCGGCGATCTGCCGCGCGGCGTCGACGGCGCCGCGATCGTCGAGCGCGCGCTGGCGCTGTAGCGCCTGCCCGCACACGAACCCGGCCAGCCTAACCTCACGATCCCGCGTGCAGCTCGCGAGCATCGGCGCCCCGGGTGGTCTTATGCCGGCTTGACCCAGGCAAATATCCGCCGGCTGGCATATCCAATATTTAAGCTCTCCGCCAGGGAGACGAAACAGACGCCATGCGGCTGATCGGGATCCTTGGACTCGTGGTCTCGCTGATGCTCGGCGGCGTCGCGATCTTCGAGACCAACGACAACGTCAGCGCGCGGCGCAACAAGCAGGACCGCGCGCTGCAGGCCGCCGTCAGCAACGAGCTCGCGCTGATCTCCGGCGACGAGCGCCAGACCGCGACGGCGCTGTCGCTGATGCTCGTCAACCCGGCGGTGCGGGAGCTGCTCGGCGGCCGTTCGCTCGCCGCCGGCTCCCGCAGCGGCGACCTCGCCGACGCAGCCGCGAGCCTCGCCATCATCCAGCGCTCCTCCTTCGTCCCGCTGACGGCCGTGTGCCTGGACGATGGCGATGGGCGCCAGCTCATGTGCGCCCCCACCGCGCAGCCGGTGCGCTTCCCGCTGAGGCTCGGCCGCCAGTTCGTCGCCGTCGCAGATCGCTCCCCGACGGGCGCCGGCAGCGGCGCGTTCCGCTCGCCCGTCAACGGGCAGACCTCCGTCGCCTTCGTCGCGCCGATCCGTATCGGCGGCCGCCTGCTCGGCCTGGTCCACATGGACATGGACATCGTCACCGCGCAGGGGTCGGGCCTGCTCGTCGCGGACACCCCCGACGTGCACCTGCAGCTGGCCAGCTATGCCCACGGGCGCGTCTACCTGGGCGGCCCCGCGACCATCGCCAGGGCGAGCGGACACGCGGCGCCTCGTACCCTGCCCGTGGGCGCCGGGCTCGGGCAGCGTCCCCAGTCCACCGTCAACGCCGGCCCTCGCGCGATGGCGGCCGCGCTGCCGATGAACGTCGCCGGCACCCATGAGGAATTCGCCGTGGCGGCGACCGACAGCGCCCCCGACCCGAGCCTCCTGAACGCCTGGAGCCCGGGGCTGCTGACGGTGCTCGCGACCGCGATCCTCGGGCTGCTCGCCTCGATCGCTGGGCTTGTCGTCTCCAACCGCAGGGCCGTGCTCGAGCTTTCCACCGACGTGCTCACCGGCCTGCGCAACCGTCGCGCGCTGATCGAGGATCTGCAGCGCGTGTGCCAGCGCGCGAGCGAGAACGAGCCCGCATACCTTTGGTTCTTCGACCTCAACGGCTTCAAGAACTACAACGACTCGTTCGGGCACCTCGCCGGGGACAGCCTGCTCGCGCGCCTCGGGAACCGCCTGCGCCGGGTGCTCGAGCCCCACGGCTCCGTGTACAGGCTCGGGGGCGACGAGTTCTGCGCCCTCGTCACCGGCCGGGTCGAGGATCCGCACGCGCTGTTCCTGCAGGCGCGCACGGCGCTGAGCGAACACGGCGGCGCCTTCACCGTCACCTGCGCCGCCGGAGCCGTCGAGATCCCCCGCGAAACCAGCGAGCCGATGCACGCCCTGCGCCTCGCCGACCAGCACATGTACCGCGAGAAGGCGACCGGCCACGGTGGCGCCGCGGAACTCATAACGGCCGTGCTGCACGCGGCGCTCGCCCAGCGTCACCCCGAGCTCGGCGAGCACTCCGACGACGTCGCCGGCGACGTCGAGCTGCTCGCCCGCACGATCGGCCTCGAGGAGGAGACGGTCGGCCTGATCGTCAAGGCCGGGGACCTCCACGACGTCGGCAAGCTCGGCATCCCCGACGAGATCCTCGTCAAGCCCGGCCCCCTCACCGAGGAGGAGTGGGAGTTCATGAAGCAGCACACGCTCATGGGCGAGCAGATCATCGCCGCCGCCGGGCCGTCTCTGGAGCGGATCGGCCCGCTCGTCCGCTCGAGCCACGAGCGCTGGGACGGCAAGGGGTATCCCGACGGCCTCGCCGACGAGAGGATCCCGCTGGGCGCGCGGATCATCACGATCTGCGACTCCTTCCGCGCGATGCTCGACGACCGCGTGTACAAGCAGGCGATGTCGCTCGAGGACGCCCTGCACGAGCTGCGCCGCTGCGCCGGCACGCAGTTCGACCCGCACCTCGTCGAGGTGTTCTGCCGCCTGGTCGCCGAAAGGACGGCGCCCGGGGCGCCTCCGGAGCCGGGACCCGACTCGCTCGATCCTGTGCGCGCTGGCGCGTGGCGCCGCGCGCTGCCGACCGCGTAGCCGGCGCGATCAGGCGACCTGCGCGAGCGCTGGACGGCGCCCGGCCCACGGCCGCGCCTGCTCCAGCTGCCCGGCGAGCGCGAGCAGCGCGCCGTCCTGCCACGGCCCGGCGATGAGCTGCACCCCGACCGGCAGCCCCTCCTCGCTCCAGTGCAGCGGCAGGCTCACCGCGGGCAGGCCGGTGACGTTGCCGAAGGCGGTGAACGACACGCTCGCCACGACGTCCATCACCGGCTGGTCGGGGGCCGCGTGCTGCGCCTCGAGGATCGCCCCCGCCCGCGGGGGCAGGATCGCCGAGGTGGGCGTCACCAGCACGTCGAAGTCGCGCCCCCAGCGCGCCACCTCGCGACGGCTGAGCAGCTCTAGCGTGCGCGCCGCAAGCACGTAGTCGTAGGCGCCGAGCTCGCCGCTCGCCTTGCGCTGGTGCGCGATGTGCGGCTCGACGGCCGACCAGTCGACGCCCTCGTAGTCGGCGAGGCCGCCCTGGGTCAGGACGATGAACGGCGGCACCATCTCTTCGGAGATCGTCGGCACCTCGACCTCCTCGACGCTGTGGCCGAGCTCCTCCAGCGCCGCCGCGGCCGCGCGTGCGGCGGCCGTGCACGACTCATCCGTCGGTATGCCCAGCGGAGCCTGCGCCATCAGCCCGATCCGCAGCGGGTGGGCGGGCTCGATTCCCGTGCCGGGCTCCTGCGCGAACGGACGCTCCGGCGCCGGCGCGTTGTACCACGCGAGCGGGTCCGGGCCGGCGATCGCGTCGAGCACCGTCGCCGAGTCCGCGACCGTGCGCGCCACCACGCCCTCCACCACCGCGCCCAGCCAGCTCTGCGCCAGACGCGGGACGCGGCCGCGGCTGGGCTTGAAGCCGACCAGCCCGCAGCAGGAGGCGGGGATGCGAATCGAGCCGCCGCCGTCGTTGGCGTGGGCGATCGGGAACATCCCGCCGGCCACCGCCGCCGCGGCGCCGCCGCTGGATCCACCGGGCGAGCGGCTCGTGTCCCACGGGTTGCGGCTGATCCCGTAGCGGCTGTTCTCAGCGACCGTGATCACGCCGAACTCGGGGGTGTTGGTGCGCCCGCACAGCACGAACCCCGCGCGCTCGAGCGCATCGACGACCAGCTCGCTCTCCTCGCTCACGCCGGGAGGACCGCCGTGCGAGCCGTAGCTGACGGGCCATCCCGCGACCGGCGTGAGGTCCTTGATCGGCAGCGGCACGCCGAGGAAGGGCGCGTGCTCGCCGGCCGCCAGACGGCGATCGGCCTCCGCGGCCGCCGCGCGGGCGTCGTCGTCGTTGCGCCAGATGACCGCGTTCAGCTGGGGGTTGCGCTCATCGATCGCGGCGATGCACGCGTCGAGCAGCTCGACCGCGGAGAGCTCGCGCGCCCGCAGCGCTCCGGCCAGCTCGAGCGCCGGAGTGCAGGGATCGAGCGAGGCCATGGCGCGACCCTACCAGGCCGGCTGGCCGCGCGGCCAGGAAGCGCTACTCGGCGCGCCCGAACTCGAAGATCGCGACCGTCAGCATCACGAGCCCGAGCAGCGCGACGACCGCCGCCTCGAGCAGGCTCGGCACGTGCCAGCCCCACCAGGTCACCCCCGGGGCGAGGGCATGGCGCGTGGCGGCGCTGACGTGCAGGTGGGCGAAGATCGCGCGGCGCATCGGATCGACCGCATAGGTGAGCGGATCGATGCGGTTGAGGATCGCCAGCCAGCGTTCGAGGTGCACGACCGAGAACATCGCGCCGGAGATGAAGAACATGGGCATGATCGCCATCTGCATGATCGCCATGAACGACTGCATCTGGGTGATGCGCGCGGCGGCCATCATGCCGAAGGCGGTGATCGAGAACGCGAGCAGCACCATCAGCGCGAACAGCTCGGCGAGCAGCCCGAGCGAGTAGGGGACGTGGACGAGGCCGGCGATCGCGAGCACGATCACGCCCTGGAAGGCCGCGACGGTCGCCCCGCCGCAGCACTTGCCGAGCACGATCGACGAGCGCCGCACGGGCGCGACCATCATCTCGCGCAGGAAGCCGAACTCGCGGTCCCACACGATCGACGCCGCGGAGAACATCGCGGTGAACATCACCGCCATGCACAGCACGCCGGGGTAGATGAAGGTTCTGAAGCTGACGCCGTGCGTGCTCGCGGACACCAGCGAGGAGAGCCCGGAGCCGAGCACGAACAGGAACAGGAACGGCTGCATCAGCGACGTGAGGATGCGCAGCCGGTCGCGGCTGAAGCGGATCAGCTCGCGCTTCCACACGACCTTGATCGCGCGCAGCTCCCCGCGCGCGCTGCGCGTCGGCACGCGCACGCGCGCGATCTCGTGCGGGGTGCCCGGCGCCGGCGTGCGGCCGTTGCCGTCGGATACCGGAGCGCCCGCGCCACCGGCGGCCCGCGTCGTCCCTGTCGCCTCCGTCGCCATCAGCGGGCCATCATCCTGGCGACGTTGCGCATGCGGTCGGTGCTCGTCGACTCGGCGTCGCGGATCGTGGTGCCCGTGTGCGACATGAACACGTCGTCCAGCGACGGGCGCGCGACGCTCACCGAGCGGATCGCGGGGTGGGCGGGATCCCAATCATCGAACAGCCGCGGCACGAACTGCCCGCCGTCTGCCACGCCGAACGTGACCGCGCCCTCGGCGACGGTCGCCTCTATCCCGAAGCGCTCGCGCAGCACCGCGATCGCCGCCTGGTCGTCGTCGGTCTCGATCTGCACGCGGTCCTTGCCCACTTCCGCCTTCAGCGCCTCGGGCGTGTCGAGCACGATGATGCGGCCCTGGTCCATGATCGCGATGCGATCGCAGTACTCGGCCTCGTCCATGTAGTGGGTGGTGAGGAAGATCGTGATGTCCTCGCGCGCCTTCAGCTCGCGGATGTAGCGCCAGATCGAGCTGCGCGTCTGCGGGTCCAGTCCCACGGTCGGCTCGTCGAGGAACAGCACGCGCGGGGAGTGCAGCAGCCCGCGCGCGATCTCCAGGCGCCGCTTCATGCCGCCCGAGAACGTGTTCACCCAGCTGTCCCGCCGCTCCCACAGCCCGACCATCTCCATCACCTGGCGCATGCGCTCGGCCACCAGCTCGCGCGGCACGCCGTACAGCTCGGCGTGCAGGCGCAGGTTCTGCTCGGCGCTCAGGTAGCCGTCGAGCGTCGTGTCCTGGAAGACCAGGCCGATGTTGCGCCTGACCTCGTCGCGTTCGCCGACAACGTCGTGGCCGGCGACGCGCGCGGATCCGCCGCTGGGGCGCACGAGCGTGCACAGCATGTTGATCGTCGTCGACTTGCCCGCGCCGTTGGGGCCGAGGAAGCCGAAGATCTCGCCGCTCGCGACCTCGAAGTCGATGCCCCGCACCGCTTCGACCTGGTCGTAGCGCTTGACCAGGCCTTTGACCGAGACGGCGCATGCGGGCGCCGTCTCGGCTGCGGGGCTGGCTGCTGTCGTCGCGGTCTCGTTCACCTGTCCGTGTCCACCGTACCGGCATCCGCGCCGGTGTCGGGAGCGGAGCCGCTCTCAGCGCTCTCGCTGCCGGTGTCGCCGTCGGCGAGGATCCGGTAGAGATCGCGGCGGGTTCCCGCGAGCACGCCGGCGGCCTTGGCGATCTGACCCTCGCTGCCCGTTCGCATGACCTGCATGAACGCGGAGGCGACCTCGCGCATGAGCCTTCCGAGCTCGTGCACTCCACCGGCGCCGTCGCCCGTCTGCTCCCACGGGGCCGGCCGGTCGGCGCCGCGCTCGGCCAGCAGCGCGCGCCCCTGGTCGGTGATCGCGAACAGCTTGCGCCCCTCGCTCTCCTCGGTGCGGATCAGGCCCTCGTCCTCCAGCTGCTGCAGCGCCGGGTAGACCGAGCCGGGGCTCGGGCTCCACAGGCCGCCGCTGCGCTCCTGCACCTCCTGCATGATCTGGTAGCCGTTGCGCGGCTCCTCCGCGAGCAGCAGCAGCGCGGCAGTGCGGATGTCGCCGCGACGCGCCCTGCGGCCGCGTCCGCGCGGGCCGCCGCCCGGACCGAAGCCGCCGAACGGGCCGCCGCCGAACTCGCCGCGCATGCCATACGCGGCGCCGCGGCCGTGCTCGCCGCCGTGGCGAGCGGACCTGCAACCGGGCTTTGCGCCCGTTGAGTAAATCGCATTCCCAAACATATCTACTTCCTATCTTGAGCCATCAAAGTAGCTACACGATATATCGTAACAGCAGGGATGTCAAGTCCCTCCCGCACCCTGCGGGCCACTCGAGGATCCTCGCCGGCCAGCCCTACGCCGCGTAGCGCTGCGCGGAGCGAGCCCGCGCCTTGGCGGCCTCGACCTCGCGGTCCTTCGGCGGCGCGTTCGTGACCAGCTCGTCGAGCAGGCGCGCGGAGATCTCGCTCACAGCGTCCACCGCGCGCTCGAAGGCGTCCGCGTTGGCCTGGGACGGCTTGGTGAAGCCGCTGATCTTGCGCACGTACTGGAGCGCCGAGGCGCGGATCTCCTCGTCCGTGGCCGGGGGGTCGAAGTTGTTTAGGTTGCGGATGTTTCTACACATGCTCCGATCGTAATCGATCGGCTTGCGGCGCCTTCGGCGCGGGCAAGCCGAGTCGCTTGCGATCTCCGCTGGCCCAGTTTGCCGGGGTGGATGCCGTCGCAGGACACCCCGTCAGAGCGCCGGCGATTACCCCCGCACTGCGGGGACGACGATTTGACTTGATGACCAGGCCGCATGCGGCCTGGTCCGGGCCGCACA
>JBKQHH010000176.1:0-18140 GCA_052148875.1 Solirubrobacteraceae bacterium | reverse complement strand
TCGGCGCGGGTGGGTGCATGCCCCCTCCGGCGGGGCGGCACATGTGCCGCCCCGATGACCGGCCGCATGCGGCCGGTCACAGGCAGGCGCATGCGCCTGCCTGAACGGCGGGAGACGCGTGGAGCGTCTGCGAGACTGCGTTCGTGATCGCGCGCAGTCAGGCTCTCGAGGCCCTCGCGCACGACGAGTTCGACGTCGTGGTCGTCGGCGGCGGCATCACCGGCGCGGGCGTCGCGCTGGACGCGGCGGCGCGTGGCTACAGCGTCGCCCTGCTCGAGCGCGCCGACTACGCCTCGGGAACCTCCAGCCGTTCGAGCAAGCTCGTCCACGGCGGGCTGCGCTACCTGCAGCACTTCGACCTCGGGCTCGTGCGCGAGGCGCTGCTGGAGCGCCAGCTGATGGTCGCCCTGGCGCCGCATCTCGTCAAGCCGCTGCCACTGGTCGTGGCCGCGTTCGAGGGCGCCCGCCCCGACCGGCTGGTTGGCATGGGCCTGAACCTGTACGACGTGATGGCGCGCGACCGCGACCGCCGCCGGCGCGCTGAGTCCTGGAGCCCTGAGCGCCACCGGGTGATCTCCGGCGAGGAGGTGCTCGAGCTGCTGCCGGCGCTCGCCGATCGCGAGCCGACGAGCGGCTATCTCTTCTACGACTGCCAGACCGACGACGTGCGCCTCGTGCTGACCGTCCTCGGGGAGGCCGAGCGCTTCGGGGCGGTGTGCGCCAACCGCCTCGACGTCACGGGACTGCTCGAGCGCGACGGGCGCGCGCACGGCGTGCACGTGCTCGACGTGGAGAGCGGCGAGCGCTTCGACGTGCGCGCCGCCAACGTGGTCAACGCCACCGGGGTGTGGGCGGACGAGCTGCGCCCGCAGGAGCTCCACGACGAGGCCGAGCTGCCTCGCATCCGTCCCAGCCGCGGCACGCACTTCACCGTCAGGCACGAGGACCTGCCGCTCGTCGGGGGCGCGATCGTGCCGGCCGGCGGCGGGCGCTCGATCTTCGCGCTGCCGTGGCTCGGACACACGCTCGTGGGCACCACCGACAACGACTACGAGGGCCCGCTCGATCACATCCGGCCCTCCGCCGAGGACATCGACTACCTGCTGGCGGCGATCAACGAGTTCTTCGGAACGTCGCTCGCGCTCTCCGCGCTGACGGGCGCATTCGCGGGCGTGCGGCCGCTGATCTCCACCGGCGACCCCAAGAAGTCGGTCGACATCTCGCGCAAGGCCGAGCTGTATGAGACCTCGTCGGGCATGATCACGATCACCGGCGGCAAGCTCACGACGTGGCGGCGCATGGCCAAGATGACCGTCGATCGCCTCGTCGAGCGCGACGCGCGCGACGCTCCCTGCCGCACGCACGAGATCCCGCTCGGGCAGGCGATCGCCGCGGAGGAGCTGCCGCGCGTGGAGGGCGTGCCGGAGGCCTCCTACCAGCAGCTCGCCTCCCGCTACGGGCACGCCGCGCACGAGGTGCTCGCGCTGGCCCGGGAAGGAAGTCCCGCCCACCCCGAGCTCGCCCAGCCGATCGTCGCGGGGTTGCCCGACGTGCTCGCCGAGGTCGCGCTCGCTGCGCGCCGCGAGCAGGCGCGCAGCATCGGCGACGTGCTGCTGCGGCGCACCCGCCTCGGGCTGCTCGCCGCACACGAGCTGACCGGCGGCGCGGCTCAGCTCGGCGGCGCGGTGCAGCCCGGCGGGCCCGCGCAGGGGCCCGCCGAGCACGCCGCGCCGGTGCGGCGTGTGGGCGAGGTGCTTGCCCGTGAGCTGCATTGGCGCCCCGAGCGGCTCGAGCTCGAGTTGGATCGCTTCGCCGAGGAGGCCGCCGCGGAGGGGATCGCGGCGGACGTGCGGCGCGGCGACAGCGTCCACCCGGCCGGCTCCCCGCAGCCGACGGCGATGCCGTGATCTCGCCGCCGCAGCGTCTGTGCGCGTGCGAGCTGACGTTCCGGCTCGGCGAGCGGCCGTGGCTGATGGGGATCGTCAACGCCTCGCCGGACTCCTTCAGCGACGGCGGGCGCTACACCGGCCTGCAGGCGCAGGTGCAGCTGGCGCGGGAGCTGCTGCGCGCGGGAGCGGACATCCTGGACGTCGGCGGCGAGTCCGCATCCACCGGCCGCCCGCCGGTGGCCGTGCGCGAGGAGATCGAGCGGGTGGTCCCGCTGGTCGAGGCGCTCGCGGGCGAGCTGGGGGCGATCGTGTCGGTCGACACCTACAAGCCCGCGGTCGCGCGCGCGGCGATCGCGGCGGGAGCGAGGATCGTCAACGACGTCAGCGGCCTGCGCGACCTCGAGCTCGCGGACGTGTGCGCGGACAGCGGCGCGGCGCTGGTGCTGATGCACACGCTCGCCGCCCCCCGCGAACGCCTGCAGGACGCCGATCTCTACGAGGACATCACCGGCGAGGTGATGTCCTTCCTGCGCGAGCGCATGGCGCTCGCGCTCTCCCGCGGGGTGGCGAGCGAGCAGCTGATCCTCGACCCGGGACCCGACTTCGCCAAGACGCCCGCGCAGACGATCCGGCTGCTCGCCGAGGTCGGGCGTCTGCACGAGCTCGGCCGGCCGCTGCTGATGGCGATCTCGCGCAAGGACTTCATCGGCGCGCTCACCGGCCGCGCGCCGCGGGCCCGCCTGGGCGGCACGCTCGCCGCGCTCGCCCACGGAGTGGAGCACGGCGCGCACGTCTTTCGCATGCACGACGTCGCCGCGGCGGCCGACTTCCTCGCGGTGCGGGCCGCGCTCGCGCGCGAGATCGACGTGGGCAGGGACCTCGCGCTGAGCGAGGAGATCCGCTACGACCCGGCGAGCGCCGACTGACGCGGCGGTCGTCCGGGCGCGGGCCGGCGCGAGCGCCCGCCGGGCGAGCCGCTACGCTGAAGTCGTTCATGCCCCGTGCGGGGCACTCCGCGGGTGCCCGTCGCTGTCCAACGCGGCGGGACGCCAACCGCCCATTCACTACGAGAGAGGGATCATCAGATGACAGTACTCGAGCGCTCCGAGCTGGAGGCCAGCCCGCTGGCCGATCTGCACGCAATCGCCGACCAGGTCGGCCTCGAGGGCTTCAGGCGGCTGCGCAAGGCCGACCTGATCGCCGCGATCCTCGACGAGACGGGGTCCGCCGCGGCGGACCAGGACTCGGGGGACGGGTACGGCGCCGAGGAGGAGGGCGACCGGTCGGAGAGCGCCCAGCGCCCGCGCACCCCTAGGGGCACCCTCGCGGGGCGAGGACAGGCAGGCAGGCGTCGCCCGCTGCGCTCCCGTCGCTCACGCGAGGACGCCGCCGAGAGCCCCGAGCTCGCCGACGAGCCCGACTCCGAGGCCGCGGCCGACTCCGCCGACGCCCGCGCCGATCGGGACTCGGAAGGCGGCGCTCGCCGCGGACGGCGGCGCGGCGGCGCTCGCGCCGGCTCCGGTGCGGCGGACGCGCCCGCATCGACGCGCGCGCGCACCGATGGCGGGGGGGACCTCGCGGAGAGCGCCGGGCGCATCGCCGCGGGCGTGGTCGAGGTGCTGGGCAACGGCTCGGCGTTCCTGCGCGTGGATCCTCCGGAGCCCTCCGACGAGGACGTCTACATCTCCGCCGCGCAGGTGCGCCGCTGCGAGCTCGTGTCCGGCGACCGGGTCACCGGGCCGGTTCGCACGCCGCGCCGCTCGGAGCGCTACCCGTCGCTGGTACGCATCGACACGATCAACGGAGCGTCCGCCGACGCCGTCTCCGACGGCGCCCGCTACGACGAGCTGCCGGTTGACTGGCCGCGCGAGCGCCTTGCGCTCGGCTCCCAGGACCCGACGCTGGAGGCGATCGAGTGGCTGACGCCGCTCGGCCGCGGCTCGCGGGCGGTGATCGTCGGGGCTCGGCACGCGGGCAAGACGGAGACGCTGCGCCGGGTGCTCGACGCGGTTCAAGGACGCGACGATCTCGAGGTGAGCCTCGTGCTCGTCGGCGCCAGGCCCGAGGAGATCGCACAGTGGCAGGAGGGCCCGGTCGCGCCGGCCGCGGCGCTCACGTTCGCCGCGTCGGCCGATTCGCAGGACCAGGCGGTCGAGCGCGCGATCGAGGCGGCAAAGCGCGTCGCCTCGCGCGGCGGCGACGCGCTGGTCGCGATCGACAGCCTCGACGGGCTGCATCCGCACGCGGCGCGCAAGGCGCTCGCCGCGGCCCGCAACCTCCGCGACGGCGGCTCGCTGACCGTGATCGCGATCGCCGAGAGCCCGCTCGGGGGCGAGACGACCGTGATCGCGCTCGACGCCGCGCTCACCTCCACCGGCCGCCAGCCGATCCTCGACCTCGCGGGCAGCGGCACGCTCAAGCCCGACCTGCTCGTCGGCGAGGACGGCGCCGAGGCGATCACCAAGGCGCGCCTGGCAGCGGTCGAGGCGGCCTAACTCGAACTGCAGGGGCGGCTAGCGGCGGTAGGCGACGCGGCCCCAGGAGGGCTCCGGCGCGAGCTCGATCGCCTCGCCGCCGCGGGCGGAGCCCGGATCGGCGGGCTGCACGTAGCAGAAGGTGCCGGTCTGTTCGTCGAAGCTCACGCCGAGCTCGCCCTCCTTGACGCGCTGATCGAGCCACGCGCCCCTGAAGACGAGGCGGCGCAGCCAGTGCACCAGCGAGCGCTCGGCGGGCCCGACGAGCTCCGGCCAGCAGTCGTTGACGTGTTCGCCGAGCCCTGAGGCGGGGTCGAGGATCTCGCCGTTGACGGCGAGGTTGACGAGGTCTTCGAGCTCCTCCTCGCCCAGGCGCCCGCCGACGAACCCGAGCTTCAGCGCCGCCTGCTCGCAGCGCTCGGAGAAGTCCGCCTCGTTGAACGTGAAGCGAAGCTCCCCATATTCGAGGACGAAGTCCTCGCCCGAGTCGTAGTTTTCGCGTCGCGCCGTTTCCATGTGATTGATCCGCAGCCCGCCCACCCGATCGATCTGGAGCGTGCCTCATCCGGGCTCGTCGGAATCATACGTCGGGTTCCTGCTTTCGCGGTGGCGATGCACGGGATGTTGCATGTGCCCCTTCGGGCGCATGGTGGGCGGGCATCGGTACGCTCCCGGGCCGATGGCACGTCTCTCTGAGCGCGGGCTGCGTCGGTCGGTCGGCACGTCGGGGATGTTCGCGACGGCCTACGGCAACGTCGGCTCGTCGATCTACTACGCGCTGGGTCTCGTCGCCGCGCACGCGCTGGGGCTCACGCCGCTCGTGTTCCTGTTCGCGGGCGGCCTGTTCGCGCTGACCGCCAAAACGTACGCCGAGGGCGCCTCGATGTTCCCCGAAGCGGGCGGCTCCTCGTCGTTCGCGCGCCACGCCTTCGACGACGTCGTCTCGTTCTTCGCCGGCTGGGCGCTGAGCCTCGACTACATCCTCACGATCGCGATCTCCGCGTTCTTCGTGCCGCACTACCTGAGCGCGTTCCCCGGGCTGGGCGCGCTCAAGCACAACCCGGACGACATCTTCGGCGGCCTGATCGTGGTCGGCGTGCTGGCCTGGCTGAACATCCGCGGGCTGGGCGAGTCGGCGAAGCTCAACCTCGTGCTGGCGGTCGTGGACCTGTGCACGCAGATCATGCTCGTCTGCATCGGCGTCGCGCTCGTCCTGAACCCGTCGCTGCTGATCCACCAGGTGCACCTGGGCACGGTGCCGACGTGGAGAGAACTGATCTTCGCCCTGTCGCTGGCGATGCTCGCCTACACGGGCATCGAGACCGTCGCCAACATGGCCGAGGAGTCCAGGGATCCGGGCAAGCAGGTGCCCAAGGCGGTGAACCTCGTGGTGCTCGCCGTCCTGGCGGTCTACGCGGGGATCTCGATCGTCGCCCTCTCGGCGCTGCCGGTGCTGCACCACGGCGTCGGCTACAGCTCCGAGCTCAAACAGTCCTTCCCCAAACCCGGGTATGCGACCTCGCTGGGCGGCTTCTTCGAAAACGACCCGATGCTCGGCGTGATCGAACACCTCGGGCTGCATGGCACGGTCCTGAAACTGGCCAAATACTACCTCGGGTTCCTCGCCGCGACGATCCTCTTCATCGCCACCAACGCCGGGATGATCGGGATCTCGCGCCTGTCCTGGTCGCTGTCCGAGCACCGCCAGCTGCCGCAGCTGTTCTCCAGGCTGCACTCCAGCTATCGCACGCCGTGGTTCACGCTGATCTTCTTCTCGATGCTCGCCAGCACGCTGATCATCTACGGGAACACCGAAGTGCTCGGCAACCTGTACTCGTTCGGCGCGATGCTCTCCTTCACGACCGCGCACGCCGCGATCGTGAGGCTGCGCGTCAGCGACCCGGACCGCGAGCGCCCGTACAGGAGCCCGTGGGGCGTGCGCATCAAAGGCGCGCAGATCCCGATGACCGCCGTGATCGGCGGCATCGGCACGGCGGCGGCATGGGTCGCGGTGACCGTTCTGCACACCGAGGCGAAGATCGTCGGCATCCCGTGGATGGTCATCGGGATGGGCGGCTACTTCATCTACCGCAAACGCCAGGGCCTGGACCCCCGCAAGTCCTACAGGCTGCCCCGGCCGGAGCGCCCCGCGGACTTCGAGGAGCTCGAGTACACCACCGCGCTCGTGCCGATCTTCGGCGACGACGTGAGCGCGACGGCGCTCAGCAGCGCGGCGAAGCTGATCGGCGAAGACGGCATCGTCTACGCGATCTACGTCCTGCCCGTCCCCAGCCAGCTCTCGCTCGAGGCGGGCCTGGAGGAAGAGGAGGCGCTCGGGCGCTCTGTCCTGGAGAGCGCGCGCATCCAGGCCAGGCGCCTGGGGATCAAGATACGCACCGGGCTCATCCGCACGCGCAACCCCGGCGCGGCGCTGGTCGAGGAAGCCGAACGCGTGCACTCGGACGTCATCTACTGGTCGACCCTGCACGCGCCCGCCGACGAGCAGCGCATCGGCCCGACCGCGGCCTACCTGCTCAGCAAGCGGCCCTGCCGCGTGATCATCGAGACCGAGAATCGCCCGGCGCGGAGCTCCGAGCGCGTGCCCGCTACGGCGTGAGCGCGGAGCGCAGCGCCTGCTCCAGCTGCGGGTGGGCGAACTCGTAGCCGAGCACCAGCGCCTTGGCTGGCATCACGCGCGCACCCGTCGTCACGATCTCGGCCATCTCGCCGTAAAGGGCGTGCAGCGCGAGCGCCGGCACGGGCAGCAGCGCGGGACGTCCGAGCACCCTGCCGAGGACCTTCGAGAACGCGCGGTTGGGGACCGGCTCGGGCGCCGTCGCGTTTACCGGCCCGCTCCAGCGCTCGTCCTCGAGCGCCGCGAGCATCATCCCGACGACGTCCTGCGCGTGGATCCAGGATATGTACTGGCAGCCGCCCGCCACCGGGCCGCCCACGCCGAGCCTGAACGGCGGCAGCATCTTGGCGAGCGCTCCGCCGGCAGGGTCGAGCACCACGCCCGTGCGCAGCTGCACGACGCGCGCGCCCAGCTCGCGCGCCGCCGCCGCGGCGGCCTCCCATTCGACGCACACCCTCGCCAGGAAGTCGCTGCCGGGAGGGGCGTCCTCGTCGAGCGGCTCCTCGCCATGCGCTCCGTAATAGCCCGTCGCCGACGAGCTCAGCAGCACCCGCGGGCGGGCAGGCGCGAGCGCGAGACCCTCGACGAGGTTGCGGGTCCCGAGCGCCCGGCTCTCGCGGATCGCGCGCTTGACCTTCGCGCTCCAGCGCTGCGCGACCGGCTCGCCCGCCAGGTGCACCACCGCGTCGCGCTCGTCCAACGCCTGCATCGGCGCCGGCCCGTCCAGCATCTCCCAGCCCACCGCCTCCACGTCTCCCAGCCTGGCCCGCGCGCGGGCGGGGTCACGCGTGAGCACCGTCACCTGCGCCCCGCGCTCGCGCAGGCTGGCAACGAGCGACGGTCCGATCAGGCCCGTCGCCCCGGTGACGGTCACGCGCAGGGCGCACATGACCTCAGCCTGTCACACGCGGCCGTCGATGACCTGAGCGCCCGCCGAGCCCCCGGCGCCGGTGTCGCCCTGGGCGAAGCCGACCTCCTGGCCGGCGCGCGCGGTGCCGGCGGCGCGCGCCTGCTCGGCGACGGCGGCCGCCACCGCGGGGGCGACGTCGCGGTTGAACACCGACGGGATGATGTAGTCCTCGCGCAGCTCGCTCTCGTCGACGATCGCCGCGATCGCGTGGGCGGCGGCCATCTTCATCTCCTCGGTGATCGTCGGCGCGCGCACGTCCAGCGCGCCGCGGAAGATGCCCGGGAAGCACAGCACGTTGTTGATCTGGTTGGGATAGTCCGAGCGCCCGGTGGCCATGATCCGCACGTACGGCTCCGCCTCCTCGGGCTTGACCTCGGGGTTTGGGTTGGCCATCGCGAACACCATCGCGTCCTTGTTCATCCGCGCGAGCGCGTCCGCGGGCAGCGCGCGCGCTCCGGAGACGCCGATCAGCAGATCCGCGCCGTCGATCACGTCCGCCGGCGCCCCCGCGCGGCAGTCGGGGTTGCTGGCCTCGGCGAACCAGCGCTTGATGTTGTTCATCGACCCGTCCAGGTAGTCCTCGCGTTGCGTGTGCACCACTCCGCGCGAGTCAGCGCCGATGATCTGGCGCACACCGGCGGCGAGCAGGATCTTGGCGACCGCGATCCCGGCGGCGCCCAGCCCGATGATCAGCACGTTCAGGTCCTCCAGGCGCCGTCCGGTCAGCTTGACGGCGTTCAGCAGCGCGGCCAGCACGACCACGGCGGTGCCGTGCTGGTCGTCGTGGAAGACGGGGATGTCGAGCTGCTGCTTGAGCTGTTCCTCGATCTCGAAGCAGCGCGGCGCCGAGATGTCCTCGAGGTTGATCCCCCCGAACCCCGGCGCGATCAGCTTGACCGCCCGCACGATCTCCTCCGGGTCGGCCGTGTCCAGGCAGATCGGGAACGCGTCGACGCCGGCGAACTCCTTGAACAGGCAGCACTTGCCCTCCATCACGGGCATCGCCGCGCGCGGCCCGATGTCGCCCAGGCCGAGCACCGCGGTGCCGTCGGAGACGACCGCGACGGTGTTGCGCTTGATCGTGTACTGGAACGCCTTGTCCTGGTCGTCGGCGATCGCCCGGCACACGCGCGCGACGCCGGGGGTGTAGACCATCGAGAGGTCGTCGCGGGTCTTCAGCGGGTGCTTGTTGCGCTGTTCGATCTTGCCGCCGACGTGCAGCAGGAAGGTGCGGTCGGTGGTGTCGATCACCTCGGCGCCCTCGATCGCTTCGATCGCCTCGAGGATGCGCGCCCAGTGCTCGCGGCCGGAGGCGTCGACGATGATGTCGCGCAGGCTGTGGCCGCCGTCCACCTCCACGAGGTCCACGGCGTCGACCATTCCTCCGGCCTCGCCGATCGCGCTCGTCACCTGTCCGAGGATGCCCTGGGAGTCCTCGAGCTTGACGCGGATCGTCAGGCGGTACTGCGCGCTGGGGGTGGCGCTCACTTGCACGGCTCCTCGGTCGTTGGCGGGAGGGGATGTTAGGTGGTCTTGGATCGAGACCCCGCCCACCCGAGGCTCGTAGAGTGCTCGGTCGTGAGCACCGAGCGCCGCTTGTTCTTGATCGACGGCCCGAGCCTCGTCTACCGGGCCTTCTACGCGCTGCCCGAGTCGATCGCGACCTCGACCGGCGTGCCCACCAACGCGATCTTCGGCTTCGCCTCGATGCTCGTGAAGATCGTCACCGAGTACGGCGTGCAGCCGACGGTCGTCGGCTGGGACGCGGGCACCTCCGGGCGCACGGAGCTGTTCGCCGAGTACAAGGCGCAGCGCCGCTCGCGCCCGGACCTGCTCAAGCAGCAGTGGCCGGCGATGGAACCGCTGGTCGAGGCGTTCGGCTACAGCAACGTGCGCATCGAGGGCTACGAGGCCGACGACGTGATCGCCTCGCTCGCGGATCGCGCGCTGAAGGCCGACCCGCCGGTGCCGGTGATGATCGTGACCGGCGACCGCGACGTCTTCCAGCTGATCGACGAGCGCGGCCTGGTCAAGGTGATGGCGACCGCCCGCGGGATCACCGAGACCAAGATCTACGACCGCCAGGCGGTGATCGACCGCTACGGCATCCCGCCGGAGCTGATCCCCGACTTCTACGGCCTGAAGGGGGACACCTCCGACAACATCCCGGGGATCCCCGGAGTCGGCGAGAAGACCGCCAGCGAGCTGATCCAGCGGTTCGGGTCGCTGGAGGACGTGCTCGCGCACATCGACGACATCAAAGGGGCAAAGCGCAAACAGAACCTGCTCGAGCACGCCGAGGACGCGCGCGTGTCAAAGCGCCTGGCGACCGTCCAGCGCGACGTGGCGGTCGAGTTCGACATCGCCGCCGAGGCGGTGCGCGAGCCCGACCGCTCACGCGTGCGCGAGGTCTTCCGCGAGTACGAGCTGCGCGACCCGCTGCGGCGCCTGGAGGAGGCGCTCGGCGACGCCGAGACGGCGGCGCCGGCGCCCGCCGCGGACGTGGTGCTGACGGCGCGCGTGATGGAGGGCGCGGTGGCGGACATCGCGCGTGTGGGCGGCGCCGAGGACGAGCTGTGCGTGGCCGTGCGCGCAAGCGAGCCTCCCGAGGGCGCGCTGTTCGCGGACGGCGCCCCCTGGCGGTTCGCGGCGGCGAGCGCCGGAGAGGTGCTGGTGGGCGACTGCGACGGGCCGGAGGAGGTGGTGTCGGCCTGCGGCGGGCGCGCGGTCCTCGCGCACGACGCGAAGGCGCTCGGGCTCGTGCCGCCGGGGCTCGCGCACGACACGCTGCTGGGCGCCTATCTGCTGGAGCCGGCCAGGCGCGGCTACCCGTTCGCGGAGCTGTGCGAAGAGCGGGGCCTGGCCAGCGACCTCGCGGACCCCGTCGCCGCCGACGCCGTGCTGCTGGGCGCGCTGGCGGACTGGCAGCGCGAGCAGATCGCCGAGCGCGGCCTGGCGGGCGTGATGGCGGACATCGAGCTGCCGCTCGTGGCGGTGCTGCGCGAGATGGAGCTGCTGGGAGTGAGGCTCGACCTCGCGCGCCTGGCGGAGATCACCGGGCGCGTGCACGCCGAGATCGATGCGCTGGAACGGGAGATCTTCAAGCTCGCGGGAGAGGAGTTCCTGATCGCCTCCCCCCAGCAGCTGGGGGAGATCCTGTTCGAGAAGCTCGGGCTCTCGCGCAAGCGCCGCGGCAAGACCGGCTACTCCACCGACGCGCGCGTGCTGCAGGCGATTCGCGAGGAGCACGAGATCGTCCCCAAGATCGAGCGCTGGCGCGAGCTCTCGACGCTGATCAAGACCTACCTGGACGTGCTGCCCGAGCTCGTCGACGAGCGCTCGCGCATCCACACCACGTTCCTGCAGGCGGTCGCGCAGACGGGCCGCCTGTCGAGCACCAACCCGAACATGCAGAACGTCCCGATCCGCACGCCGCTGGGCCGCGAGATCAGGGGCTGCTTCGAGGCGGAGGAGGGCAGCGTGCTGATCTCCGCCGACTACTCGCAGATCGAGCTGCGGGTGCTGGCCCACGCCGCCGGCGAGCCCGCCCTGATGGAGATCTTCGCGCGCGGCGAGGACGTGCACACGGCGACCGCCTCGGCGGTCTTCGGCGTGCAGCCCGGCGAGATCGACCCGGGGATGCGCTCGAAGGCGAAGATGATCAACTACGGGATCGTCTACGGTCTCTCCGACTTCGGCCTGGCCGACCGCCTGAACATCCCGCGCGCGGAGGCCAAGGAGTTCATCGACGCCTATCTCGAGCGCTTCCCGCGCGTCGCCGAGTTCATGGCCGCGACGATCGAGCAGGCCAAGGAGGACGGCCACGTGAAGACCCTGTGGGGGCGGCGGCGGCAGATCCCGGAGCTGCGCGCCCGCAACTACCAGACGCGCACGCTCGGCGAGCGCCTCGCGGTCAACACGGTCATCCAGGGCACCGCCGCCGACATCATCAAGCTCGCGATGGTCCACTGCCATCGGGCGCTGGCGCAGTCCAAGCTAAAGACGCGCCTGCTGCTGACGATCCACGACGAGCTGCTGTTCGAAGGGCCGCCCGGCGAGACCGCCGACGCGCGCGAGCTGATCGAGCGCGAGATGGTCGGCGTATGGGAGCGGCGCGAGCCGCCGATGGCGGTTGACATTGGCGACGGGCGCACCTGGCTGGAAGCAAAGTGAGCCGGGGGGTCGCGGTGCTCGTCGGGGTCGGCGCGGGCTGCCTGGTGGGGATGCAGGCGCCGATCAACTCGCGCCTGGGGAAGACGGTTGGCAGCCTGCAGGCGGCGACGTTCTCGTTCCTCGTCGGCACGGCCGTGCTGCTGCTGATCGCGGCGTTCGTGCGCGGCGGGCTGGGCAGTCTCGGCCAGGTTCGCCACGTGCCCTGGTGGGCGCTCGTCGGCGGGCTGCTGGGGGCGGTGTACGTGACCGTCGCGCTGATCGCCGTGCGCACGCTCGGCGCCAGCGGCCTGACCGCGGTGGTGATCACGGGTCAGCTGGCGATCTCGGTGGCGATCGACCGCTTCGGGCTGTTCGGCATCGCCAGGCAGCACATCGACGCCTCGCGCATCGTCGGGCTGGTGCTGCTGGCCGTCGGGGTGGTGCTGGTGGTGCGCAAGTAGACGGCCTGTGCTACACTGGATATGTGGAGCACGGATGACCAACCTGACCCTCACAATCGACGACGAGCTCCTGAAGCGGGCGCGAATTCGCGCCCTCGAACAGGACACGTCCGTGAACGCGCTCGTTCGCGAGTATCTCGAACAGCTTGCGGCTCGCAGACCGGACCGCGACGGCATGAACGCGTTTCTGGCGATGACCGAGTCGATTCACGCCGGTAGCGGCCCCGGTGGCCGTAGCTGGACGCGTGACGAGCTGTATGAGCGATAGGGCTTTTCTCGACACCAACGTGCTGGTGTATGCCGTCGATGAGACGGAGCCGGAGAAGCGCGCCATCGCTCGTCGGCTGCTGGGTTCAATCGGAGACCGTGAGTTCGTACTGAGTACGCAGATCCTCGGCGAGTTCTACACCGTGGTCACGCGCAAGCTGGACAAGCCGATCTCAGAGACCGTGGCAGCTGCCGTCGTCGATCAGCTCAGCCTGCTGCCAACAGTGCACGCCGACCCCGCGCTCGTCAAAGCCGCGATCCAGACCAGTCGCTCGGCGCAGCTCTCGTACTGGGACGGCCTGGCTGTGGCCTCCGCGGCTTTCGCAGGGTGCAAGCGGCTCCTGACCGAGGATCTGAACCACGGCCAGGTGGTCGGCTCAGTGCGCGTCGAGAATCCATTCCGCGAGAACGTTGGGTCCCGAACCTGAAGCGATAGCAATCGCCGGCCTTCCTGTGGTGGCGCCAGGTTTGTGCCCAGCGACTAATCCATGCCTGCGCGAAACCCCTCGCGCCAGGACGCGTACTGCGGCTGCCAGCCCAGCTCGCGCTTGGCGAGCTCGTTCGATGCGCCCTGGGTTGTAGTCATCGTCGCCACGCCGTAGCCGCCGGCCAGCGGGCGCGCGATCCACGCCGGGACCCGCATCGGCCGGGGCGCGCCGAGCGCCTCGGCGAGCGCCGGCAGCCACTGCGACACCGGCGCGGGCTCGTCGTCGACGACGTTGTAGGCGCCGGACTGGCCGCGGGTGAGGGACGCGACGGTCGCCCGCGCGGCGTCGTCGACGTGGATGAACGACCACACGCCCCCGCCACCGCCGACGATCGGCATGCGCCTGCGGGCGAGGTCCTGCCCCATCGACCCGTTAGGCGAGATCGCACTGCCGGGGCCGTAGAAGTAGCCGTAGCGCAGCGCCACGCCGCCCGCGTCCAGGACGGCGCGCTCGAGTTCCTGCACAGCGCGCGCAGACCGCATGAAGGACTTCGGCGCGTCGCTCAGCAGCGGGTCCTGCTCGCGATGCACGGTGCCGGGCGGGCCGGGCGCGTAGGAGAAGGCGATGCTCTGGGCGACGATGCGCGTCGCGCCGGCCGCCTGCGCAGCCGCCACCAGGATGCGCGTGCCCTCGCCGCGCAGGCGGTCGTGCATCGCGAAGTCGCGCTCGATCTTGCGCGGATCGATCCGCTGCGGCAGCGCGGTCAGCTGGTGGATGACGGCGTCCGGACGGGCCTCGCGGACGGCTGCGGTCACCGCCGCGGCGTCCAGGGCGTCCGCGAGGACCGGCTCGGCGCCGAGCGCGCGCAGCTCGTCGAGCTTGCCCGGGGATCTGGTCATGCCGGTCACCTGGTGGCCGCCGGCGAGCAGCATCGGCACGAGCCTGCGGCCGATCGCGCCGGTGGCGCCCGCGAGGAAGACCCTCATGCCGCCGCCGGCTCGGCGCGGGTCGCAGATGTGGCGCGCGCGTCGAGCTCGGAGCCCGTCTCCGGCACGGCGCACACCATGCCCTCGCTGAAGCCGGCCGAGCCGATCTCCAGCGCGGCGTTGAAGCGCGCGCGGAAGTTCTCCAGAGCGATCGCGTTCACCAGCTCGACCAGCTGGCCGTCGTCGAAATGCTTGCGCAGGGCTCCGAACAGCTCGTCGGGGACGGCCACCGGCGCCCGGCTCATGGCGACCGCGAGGTCGAGCACGAGCTTCTCTCGCTCGCCGAACAGCTCGCTCGCGCGGTAGCGCGGCAGTGCCAGCAGATGCTCGTCGCTCAGCCCCGATTTGCGCGCGAGCGAGGAGCCGATGTCGATGCAGTAACCGCAGTCGACCATCGTCGCGGCCTTGAGCACCGCGAGCTCCTTGAGGCGGTGCTCGACGCGGTTGACCTTCTCGCACGCCAGCTCGAACATGCCGTAGCCGATCAGCAGCCGGGGAGCGTGCGCGAACGCCTCCAGCGGCTCGATCATCCCATCGGTCTCGCGCCCGGTCATTTGGGCGGTCTTGCGTCGCGCGATCCTGAGGGTCACGCGCGTCAGCGCTCCTGCCTTGCTGGGTGCGCCCGCGATGCGGGTCATCGGGAGCCTCCTTCGGGTCGGGGGTGTGATGCGCTCGCCTGCAGCGCGAGGGCCACGTGCAGAAGCCATGCCAGCAGCAGCGTCGCGGCGGCGAGCGAGAAGAAGTCGAAGTAGCCGAGCCACACGGGGTGGGCCTTGCCGATGTCGTTCAGGTGGTTGACGCTGTGCAGCGCGTACTGAACCGTGGTGATCGCCAGCACCGGCACGCGCCAGGCCGGACGGCGCACGGCGAGCGCCAACCCGACGCCGAGAGCGCCGTAGAAGGTGGCGACGTCGCGGATGTAATGGCCGTTGAAGGTGCCGAACGGGCCGACGTCGGTGTAGAAGCCGTGGGGACTGACGGCCATGAACAGCCCCAGTCCGATGTGCAGCACGGCGAACATTCCGATCCCCACCTCGAGCGTTCCCGGGGGAGGGACGTGGCGTTCGGCGGCCTGTGCGGGTGCGGCGACGGCGCTCATTCGGGAATCCACGATAGGCTGATTGTGGTGCCCTGTAAAGGACCACTTTGAGCGCAGAAAAGGGAGCCAATTCTGGCCCCGAGCTGTTCGTCGAGCTCGACCGCGCGGCGCGCACGCCGCTGCGCGCGCAGCTCGAGGACGGGCTGCGCGAGTCGGTGCGCACAGGGCGTCTGTCCGCGCACGCGCGCCTGCCCGCGACCCGCGCGCTGGCGTCGGACCTGGGGATATCGCGGCGGCTGGTGGTCGATGCCTACGCGCAACTGCTCGCTGAGGGCTATCTCGTTGCCCGTCGGGGCTCGGGAACGTTCGTGGCCGCCGGCGCGGGCGCGGCGGCGGCGCCGGTGGCCGAGTCCTCGCGGCGTGCCCCGGCGTTCGACTTCTTCCCCGGCAATCCCGACCTCGCGACCTTCCCGCGCCGAGCCTGGCTGCGGGCGCTGCGCGAGACGCTGCGCGACGCTCCCGATCGAGCGTTCGGCTACCCGGACCCGCGCGGCGCGAGCGAGCTGCGGCGCGCGCTCTCGGAGCACCTGCGCCGCGTGCGTGGCGTGGTCGCCGATCCCCGCTCGATCGTTGTCTGCGGTGGTGCCGCGCAGGGCTTCGCGCTGTTGGCGCGCGCGATCGCGGGCGGCCGCTTGGCCGTCGAGGATCCGGGGCTGCCGCTGCATCGCGCGATCCTCGATGCTCACGGTGCATCGCTGCTCCCGCTACCGGTCGACGGTGAGGGCGCCTGCGTGCACGAGCTCGCTGGCCTTGGCGGCGACGGGCGGGCGCTCGACGCCGTGCTGGTGACGCCCGCCCACCAGTCGCCGACGGGCGTGGGTCTCGCGTCCTCGCGCCGGGCGGCGTTGCTGGCATGGGCCGCCGAGACAGGGGGACTGGTGATTGAGGACGACTACGACGCCGAGTACCGCTACGACCGGGCGCCGCTCGGCGCGATGCAGGGTCTGGCTCCCGACCGCGTCGTGTACATGGGCACGGTCAGCAAGACGCTCGCTCCGGCGCTGCGCCTGGGCTGGTTGGTGCTCCCGCCGCGCTTGGTCGATCCCGTCCTCGCCCAGAAAGTCCTGGTCGATCACGGCTGCCCGACGATCGAGCAGCTCGCGTTGGCACGGCTGTTCGAGAGCGGCGCCTACGACCGCCATCTGCGTCAGGCGCGCCGCCGCTACCGGGAGCGACGCGACGCGCTGGTGCAGGCGCTCGCGCGCCACCTGCCAGGGGCCCGGGTGACCGGGCTGGCGGCCGGACTGCATGCAATCGCACGGCTGGAGCGCGCGGTGGACGGGACGGAGCTCGTGCGCGCCGCCGCGCGCCACTCGGTCGGCGTCTACCCGCTTGGCTACGCCTACATGGAGGTGAAACCCGTCCACGACGGCCTGGTGCTCGGCTACGCCAACCTCGCCGAGCCGGCGATCGAGGAGGGCATTCGCAGGCTGGCCGTGGCGCTGGACGAGGTCCAGCGGATGTGACCGGGTGGCCGGCCCGCTGAGCGGTGGTCCCGGTCAGCGCGCCGTCGCGACGGCGAGGCGGGACGACGGCGAGGCGGACGCGGGGCCTGTGCCGACGAACGACGGCGGCGCGATCGCGAGGTAGTGCCCGAAGACCCACGAGGTGAGGTGGCGGCTCTCGAAGGCGCGGACGATCGCGGTCATGGCGCGACTCGGCGTGATCTGACCGACCGCCCGCTGGACGTTCAGCAGCCAGCGGTATTTGCGCTCGTGCGAGTCCGAGAAGGCGCCGTAGCGGGCGAGTGCCTGCTCGCGCGTGCGCCGGCCGTCGACCACCGCGCGCAGCTCGCGCCCGCACGCCAGCCCGAAGTACAGCGCCGTGCGGATGCCCTCGGCGGTGAGCGGGAGACAGTGTCCGGCGGAGTCGCCGGCGAAGAACACGCCGTCCTCGACCGCGCGGCGCAGCTGGTGGGGGATCCAGTTGCCCTGGTAGCCGTCGGGGGGAAGGCCCAGGTCGTGGGCGAGCCTGACGGTGGGCTCCTTGACGTGATGGGCCGGCCAGAAGGAGCCGATGCCCACGCGCAGCTCGTCGCGAGCCGGGAAGCTCCAGCCGTAGCCGGCGCGGATGTAGCGGTGGTCGATCCACAGCTCCATCTCCGCGCCGTGGCCCTCGGGGTGGACCTCCAGGCCGCGCGAGAGGCGGGCGTTCGGCGGCTGGATTGGGGTGGCATTGGACAGGACGCGACGCCAGCCGAGGGCGTCGACGACCAGCGGCGCGCGCAGCTCGCCGCGGTCGGTGTGGACCGTCAGTCCGTCGCGGCCGGTGACGGTTGCCGTCTCGAGCTCGAGCTCCGGACAGGCCGCCTGACCCCACAGCAGCGCGCACAGCTCGCGGTAGTCGAACGTGGAGAACGACCACGGCAGCGACCAGCGCGCGGTGCGATACGGAGTGTGCACGACCATCTCGTGGAAGCTCTCGCGCCACGAGTCCATCAACTCGAGCGCCTGCATCCAGCCGGTGGGCATCGCGCACGCCGAGGTCTGTCGCTCGCCGAGCTCGTAGCGGTCGATCACGAGCACCTTCGCCCCCGAGCCGGCCAGCTCGCGCGCGACCGCCAGGCCGGCGAAGCTGGCGCCGCATACGAGCACGTCGCAGTCGCGCTCCAAGCGGGTTCGCTGCTCTCCCCGCTTCGTCGCTCGAACAGGCATATGGACCGCAATGATACGGCTGCGCTACGCTTCGGCCGGTGCAAACAGTGGTAGAGAATCCTCAGGCCCGCGTGGTCGACGGGTCGAACGGGCTCTTGCTCGAAGTCGACGGCCAGATCGTGCCCAACTACGACGCCACCTTCCGGGCGATCGAGGAGGGCGAGGTCGTCACCGGCCACGTCGTG
>JBKQHH010000175.1:0-9479 GCA_052148875.1 Solirubrobacteraceae bacterium | reverse complement strand
GCGCGTGCGCGCCAGCGACATGATCCCGTAGCGCTGCTCCATCTCCTTGACGAGGTTCTGCAGCGCGTTGGCCGCCATTCGCGGGCTGGTGATCACGGGCGTGAGCAGGTGCGGGATCGACTCGTAGTGGTTGAGCTCCACCTGCTTGGGGTCGACCAGCACGAGGCGCACCTCGTGCGGCGTGGCGCGCAGCAGGATGCTCGACAGCATCGCGTTGATCGCGCCCGACTTGCCGGCGCCGGTGGTGCCCGCCACGAGGATGTGGGGCATCTTCGCGAGATCCGCGCCGATCGCCTTGCCGGCGACGTCCTTGCCGAGCCAGACCGTCAGCGGCGACCAGTCCTTGGGCGGCTCCTGGAACACGTCGCCCAGGCGCACCATCTTGCGGTGCACGTTCGGGACCTCGACCCCCACCGCCTGCTTGCCGGGGATCGGCGCGAGGATGCGGATGTCGGTCGCGGCGAGCGCGTAGGCGAGGTCGTCCTTCAGCTGGGCCACCTTGGCGACCTTCGTGCCGGGCGCGAGGCGCAGCTCGTAGCGCGTGATGTGCGGGCCGGCGACGGTGCCGATGACCTTCGCCTGCACGCCGAAGTGCCCGAGCGCCTCGACCAGGTTGGTGGCGGTTCGCTCCTGCCCGGCGGTGTCCGGGCGCGTCTGCTCGGCGCTGGAGCGGGTCAGCAGCCCGGCGGCGTCGGGCAGCTCCCACACGAAGTCCGGGTCGTCGGTCACCGAGCCCCTGAGCCGGCCCTGCGGGGTGAGCGACGCCGGATCGGCGTGCGCCACCCCGGCGATCCGCTCCTCCTCCCCATGCGCCTCGCCCGCGGGCGGCTCATCGCCCGCGACGAGCTCGTGATCAGGCTCTGGCGTCTCCTCCGATGGGGGCTCGTCCTCGTCGCGCCAGTCGTGCGCGGGCGCCTCGACGTGCGTCGCGCGCACGATCAGCTCCCGCGGCGCGGGCTCGGGTGGCACCAGCGACGAGGCATCCAGCTCGTCCTCGATCGCGACCGTGGCGGGCACGCGTCCACGTCCGCTGCGGGCCCGCGGCTCGCGCTCGCGCCGCCTGCGCACCATCCGCGTGGTGTCGGCGAGGCCGCTGCCGGTCGCGCGGATCACGCTCGCGATCGATGCGCCGGTCAGCAGGATCGCGCCGGTGAGCAGCAGGAAGACGACGAGGATGTCGACGCCGACGTCCTGGACGAGCCGATGCGTGAGCTGGTAGAGCGCCTCGCCGGCGATGCCCCCGTGCGTCTGCAGATGAACGGATGCCCACGCGTGCGCCCCATTTCCGGGCGGCGAGCTCAACCCGAACATCCCGGCGGCAAGGGCGAGCGTCACCGCCGCGAACACGCACAGCGCGCCGGTGCGCAGCGGTCGCAGCGCGGGCAGCACCGGGCGCAGCAGCAGCGCGCCGCCGCCCACCACGAGCGTCACCGGCGCGAGCACGCGCGCGCGCCCGAGCGTCCAGCCGAGCGCCACCGCCAGGCCGTGCCCCGCGCGCCCCCCGTTCCAGCCTCCATACAGGACGAAGCCCATGAACACGCCGGCCGCCACCAGCGCCAGGCCGAGCACGTCGCGCTCGCGCTGGTCGAGCGCGGGCACCCGAGAGGGCACAAGCAGGCGCGGGAGCCCGCCGGAGAGCAGCGATCCGAGGCTCGGGACCGCGCCGCGACGACGCCGGCGCGCCGTGCGCGCGCGTGCGGGCGCGCTCCGCCGCGTCTGGGACGCGCGGGAGGGGCGTTTGCGGGTGGAGGCCATCTCGCGCAACTTCGACACCGGCAGCCCGGAACCTGCCTCGGGGCCTTACCATCGCTTTACACGCGGTCACTTACATAAAGACCATGAACGACTTCTCCCGCGCACCACGCGTCCTCGTGGTAGAGGACGACGAGGACATCGCCCAAGCGCTCCAGCGCTCCCTGCGCATGGAGGGATACGAGGTGAGGACGGCCGCCGACGGACGGGCGGCGCTCGAGCAGGGGCACGCGTTCGCGCCCGATCTGGTGATCCTCGACCTCGGCCTGCCCAAGCTCGACGGCGTCGAGGTCGCTCGCGAGCTGCGCGCCGACGACGACGTGCCGATCCTGATCCTGACCGCGCGCGACGCGCTGGAGTCGCGCGTGGAGGGGCTGGACGCCGGCGCCGACGACTACCTGGTCAAGCCGTTCGAGCGCCAGGAGCTGCTGGCGCGCCTGCGCGCCCTGCTGCGCCGCCGGCCCCCGCGCGGCTCGGCGCCGCTGCGCGTCGGCGACCTGACGCTGAACGCCGACACACACGAGGTCGTCCGCGGCGAGCGGACGATCGAGCTGACCCAGCGCGAGTTCGAGCTGCTCGAGTACCTGATGCGCAACGAGCGCATCGTGATCTCGCGCCAGCGCCTGCTCGACGAGGTGTGGGGCTATGACCCGTTCTCGACCACGAACACGATCGAGGTGTTCGTCTCCAACCTGCGCCGCAAGCTGGAGTCCGACGGCGAGCCCCGCCTCCTGCACACCATCAGGGGAGCCGGCTACGTCCTCCGCGCTTAGAACCTGGCTCCCGCCCTCCCTGCGCAGGGCCGGCGCGCGCGTCTCCGCGAGCTTCGACCGGCTGCCGATCCGCACGCGCCTGGCCGGCGTCTCGGCGCTGCTGACATTCGTGATCCTGTGCGCGTTCGCCCTGGCGATCGGCTCGCTGACCGTCGAGCGGATCCGCGCCAACTTCAACAGCGAGGTGCTGGAGGCCGCCGAACGGCTCCCCTCCCAGCTGCAGATCACGGTGTACCCGCTGGAATTCAAGACGCCGCTGAGCCAGTTCACCGACAACCACGCCGTCATCAGGGTCTTCACGCAGGGCGGAGTGCTGCTCGCACAGACACCCGGCGCGCCGCGGCTCGGCGCGCCGCGTCCAAACCCGATCACGATCGACGGCTACCGCGTGCTCAGCCGCCCGGTGCCGGTGTTCCGCGACGGCCAGATCTGGGGCTACCTGTACGTCGAGTACGGCCGGCCGGTGGGCCCGACGGAGGCGACGGTCAAGCGCGTCGAGCTGTTCCTGGTGCTGGGCGTGCTCGCCGGCAGCCTGCTGGCGCTGCTGGCGGGCATGGCGATCGCGCGCCGGGCGATGGCGCCGATCGCGGCGCTGACCTCCACGGCCGCGGAGATCGCGCGCACCCGCGATCCCTCCCGCGGCGTCCCCGAGCCGCAGGCCGAGGACGAGGTCGCGGAGCTCGCGCGCACGCTGCAGGGCATGCTGCGCGAGCTCGACGCCGCGCGCGCGGAGACCGAGTCGATGCTCGCCCGCCAGCGCCGGTTCGTGGCGGACGCCTCGCACGAGCTGCGCACGCCGCTGACGAGCGTGCTCGCCAACCTCGAGCTGCTCGCCGACTCCCTGCACGACGAACAGGGCGAAGCGGCGCGCTCGGCCCTGCGCTCCTCGCAGCGCATGCGCCGGCTGGTGGCCGACCTGCTGCTGCTGGCGCGCACCGACGCCGCGCGCGTGGTCGCGCGCGAGCCGTGCGATCTCGCGCAGATCGTCGTGGAGGCCGCCGGTGAGCTGGGGCCGGTGAGCGGCGCGCACGACATCTCACTCGACATCAATCCGGCCACCGTGATGGGTGCGCACGACGAGCTGCACCGCATGACGATCAACCTGCTCGAGAACGCGCTGCGCCACACGCCGCCCGGCACGGCGATTCGCGTGTCGGTGCTGACGAGGCCCGACGGCAAGGTGCAGCTGGTGGTCGAGGACGACGGCCCGGGCGTCCCCGCCGAGCTCGCGCCGACCCTGTTCGAGCGCTTCGTGCGCGGCGCGGGCGACCGCGGCGGCTCGTTCGGCCTGGGCCTGGCGATCGTGCAGGCGGTGGCCAACTCGCATGGTGGCAGCGTCACGCTCGACTCCCCCGCGGGCTCCAAGGGAGCGCGCTTCGTGGTGACGATGCCCGCCTGCTCAGACCTCGACGACGACGGGCAGCACCATCGGCCGTCGCTTGAGACGGTCGTAGACTAGCTTCGCCAGATCGTCGTGCAGGATCTGCTGGAGCAGGTCGACCTCCCTGATTTCCTCGCCCGCCGCCCGGCGCAGCGTCCGCTCGACGGTCAGGCGGATCTCCTCGACGAGCTCGTCGGCCTCGTCGAGGAAGGGGACGCCGCGGAAGATCACCTCCGGATCGGCGACCGAGCTGCCGTCCTGCTCGGCGATCGTGACGACCACGATGAAGATGCCGTCGGCGGAGAGCATGCGGCGGTCGCGCAGCGCCACGTCGGCCATCTCGCCGATCTCGACGCCGTCGACGAAGATCATGCCCGCCTGCTCGCGCTCGGCGAAGCGCGCGCCGCGCTCGTCGAGCTCCAGCGGCAGCCCGTTGTCGCCCTGGAAGATGTCCCGCGGCGGCACGCCGACGGCTTCGGCGAGCTGCGCGTGCAGGCGCAGCCGCTTGAAGTCGCCGTGGAAGGGCATCACGTAGCGCGGCTTGACGAGGTTGAGCATCAGCTTGACCTCCTCCGCGTAGCCGTGCCCGGAGGCGTGCACGGGCGCGTCGCTGGGGGTGATCACGTCGCAGCCGATGTGGTAGAGGCGGTCGATCGTCTCGTTGACGGCGCGCTCGTTGCCGGGGACCGGCGTGGCCGAGAAAACGACCGTGTCGCCGGCCTTGAGCTCGACCTGGGGGTGGTCGCGGTAGGCCATCCTGCGCAGCGCCGACAGCGGCTCGCCCTGCGAGCCGGTCGAGATGATCACGACCCGCTCGTCGGGGAAGTCGCCGATCTCGCGCGGGCCCACCAGCATCCCGTCGGGGACGTCGATGTGCCCGAGCGTGCGCCCGATGCCGACGTTCTTGCGCATCGAGCGCCCCACCAGCGCGACCTTGCGGTCGAGCGCGTACGCCGCGTCGACGACCTGCTGCACGCGGTGGATGTTCGACGCGAAGCTCGTGACCACGATCCGCCCCTCGCAGCGGGCGAACACCTCCTCCAGGTGCGGGCCGACGACCGACTCCGACGGCGAGAAGCCCTGGCGATCGACGTTCGTGGAGTCCCCGCACAGCAGCAGCACGCCCTCGCGCCCGAGCTCGGCCAGGCGCGAGACGTCCGCCGGCGGCCCGTCGACGGGCGTCTGGTCGAACTTGTAGTCGCCGGTGATCAGCACCGTGCCGAGGTCGGTGCCGAGCGCGACGGCGCTGGAGTCGGGGATCGAGTGCGTCATGTGCACGAGCTCGAGCGAGAACGGCCCGAGCTCGAGCGTCTCGCCGGGATCGACCTCGTTGAGCTCGACGTCGCGCAGCTTGTGCTCGTCGAGCTTGGAGCGAGCCATCGCGACGGTCAGCGCGCCCGCGTAGACCGGCGGAAGGTCGCCGCGCTGGCCGAGCTCGCGCAGCACCCACGGCAGCGCTCCGAGATGGTCCTCGTGGCCGTGGGTCACGACGATCGCCTCGATGTCGCGGGCGCGCTCGCGCACGTAGGAGAAGTCGGGCAGCACCAGGTCGATGCCGACCATCTCGGGCGTCGGGAAGCGCAGGCCCACGTCGACGACGATGATCCGGCCGTCGTACTCGACGACGGTCATGTTCTTGCCTATCTCCCCGAGCCCTCCGAGGGGCAGGACGCGCAGCTTTGAGCTCACGCGGGCGTGCTCGCTGGCCGATCTGCGATCGGTAGACCGTGGCGTTCGAGCATCGCGCGCACGGCCTCGGTCTCTTCGACGGTGGCCTCCACCAGCGGCAGGCGCAGGCCGCCGACGTCGTGGCCGAGCAGGTTCAGCGCCGCCTTGGTGCACGTCGGGCTGGAGGTGAGGAACAGCGTCTTGTACACGTCGCGCAGCGACGCGTCGATCTCGGCGCGGTGCTCGGGCTCGTCGACCATGCGGCGCATGTCGTTGCCGACGATGTGGCTCGCGACCAGGATGCCGCCCGCGCCGCCCATGTCGAGCGTGCGCGCGAACGTCGCGTCGTCGCCGGCGTAGACG
This sequence comes from Solirubrobacteraceae bacterium, assembly GCA_052148875.1. Lineage (GTDB taxonomy): Bacteria > Actinomycetota > Thermoleophilia > Solirubrobacterales > Solirubrobacteraceae > Palsa-744. Next base: position 3,542 of record JBKQHH010000175.1, on the reverse strand, counting down.
TCGAGGCCGTCGATCAACTGCAGCTCATCGGCGTTGGCCTGCTTGACGCCCACGATGCCGGGGATCTGCGCGAGCTCCGCGAGCAGGTCCGGCGGCATGTTGGTGGCGGTGCGCCCGGGGATGTTGTAGAGCAGGACCGGTTTGTCGGTGGCAGCGGCCACCGCTTCGTAGTGGCGCGTCAGGCCGAGGCGGCTGGGCTTGTTGTAGTAGGGCGTCACCGACAGCGTCGCGTCGACGCCCAGCTCGGTGGCGCGTTCGGTCAGGTGGACCGCCTGGCGGGTGTCGTTGGTGCCGGTGCCCGCCACGATCGTCTTGCCCGGCGGGCGCTCGGCGACCGCGAGCTCGATCAGCCCGAGCTGCTCCGCGTCGGTCATCGTGGAGGCCTCGCCCGTCGTGCCGGCCACCACGAACCCGTCCGAGCCGTTCTCGGCGAGGTGGCGCATGAGGGCGACGAACGAGTCCTCGTTGACCCGCAGCTGCTCGTCGAAGGGGGTGACGATCGCCGTCAGGATCGTGCCGAGGTCGGGGCCGTACATGGCGAGCAGTATCTCACGAAGATCAAGGCGGCCCGGGCGGAGAGCGATGGCGGGCGCCGCCGGCCGAAGCCCGGGCTTCAGAACAGCAGTTGCTCCAGGCCGATCACGAGCGGCTGCTCCAGCTCGCCCACGCGGCGCACCGCCAGCAGCACCCCCGGCATGAACGACTCGCGGCCGATCGTGTCGTGGCGGATGGTGAGCGTCTGCGCGAGATCGCCGAGGATCACCTCCTGGTTGGCGACCAGCCCGGGCAGGCGCACGGAGTGGATCGGCGGCGGTGGCCCGCCGCTCGCCTGCGCCATCAGCTCGGCGGTGCGCTTGGCCGTGCCGCTGGGCGCGTCGAGCTTGCCGTCGTGGTGCAGCTCGATGATCTCGGCCTTCTGCATGTGCCTTGCCGCCTCGGCGGCGAAGCGCATCATCAGCACGGCGCCGATCGCGAAGTTGGGGGCGATCAGCACGTTCGCGCGCGGGCGGCCTGCGGCGGGCTGAACGTCCTCAAGCGGCGCCGGATCGAAGCCGGTGGTGCCGATCACCACGTGCACGCCGGCGCGCACACACTGGAGAGCGTTCTCCAGCGCCGTGTCGGGCTGGGTGAAGTCGACGACCACGTCGGCATCCTCCAGGACGTCGGCCAGCGCGGTGTCGAGCAGCGGGTCCGCGCGCCCGACGAGCTCCATGTCCTGCGCGCCCTGCACCGCCTCGCACACGGCCTGGCCCATGCGCCCGGCGGCGCCGGCGACGGCGACCCTGATCATCGCGCCGCGTCCGGCGCGCCCAGCGCGGCGCCGAGCGGCTCGATCGCCGCCAGGAACTCCGTCTCCGCCGGCCCCACCCCGGCGGCCGACAGCCGGCTGGGCGTGAACAGCTCCGACGCGATCGCCCGCACCGCGTCGATCTCGACCGAGTCGATCCGCTCGAGCATCTCGTCGACCGACAGGATCGGCAGCCCGTTGAGCAGCGAGTTGCCGAGGCGGCTCATGCGCGCGCCGGTCGACTCCATGCCGAGCACGACCCGCCCCTTGAGGTTCTCGCGCGAGCGCACGAGCTCCTCTTCCGTGATTGGCTTCCCACCCACCCTCTCGACGCAGCGCTCGAGCTCGGACGCCACGACGGCCACCGCCTCTCTGATGTTGTCCGGGCGCGTGCCCACGTACAGGCCGACCTCGCCCGTGTGCGCGTAGAGGTTGGAGAAGGTGAAGACCGAGTAGGCCAGGCCGCGGCGCTCGCGCACCTCCTGGAAGAGCCGCGAGGAGGACGTCCCGCCGAGCACGCCTTCGAGCACGCGCAGCGCGAAGCGGCGCTCGTCGTCGCGTGCGATCCCCGCGCCGCCTAGGCACACGTGGTACTGCTCGGTGTCTTTCTGCAGGAAGCGCGCACGCGGGCGAAAGTCCGGTGCGCCGGAAGCCGCGGCGTCGGCCGGCACGCCGAGCGCGGGCGCCTGCGAGGGGTGGCCGTTGGCCTGTGCGGAGTGGCCGTTGGCCTGCGCGGGCGCATCGCCGGGGGCACCGGCGAGCTCGGCCTGGCGCAGGCGCGCATGGTCGAGGCCGCGGGCCATCTCCACGAGATCGTCGTGGTCGACGGAGCCGGCGGCCGCGATCACGATGCCGTCGGGGAGATAGCGCTGCGCGTGAAACGCCGCCAGCTGCTCGCGCGTGACCGCGCCGACGACCTCGGCGGTGCCGATCACCGCGCGGCCCAGCGGATGGGAGCCGAAGATCGCCTTGCCGAGCACGTCGAAGACGCGATCCTGGGGGTCGTCTTCGTACATCGCGATCTCCTCCAGCACGACCTCGCGCTCGGCCTCCAGCTCGCCGAAGCGCGGGTGCCAGACCATGTCGCTCATCACTTCGAACGCGTGCTCGAGGTGCCGGTCGAGCACGCGCGTGTACAGCGACGTCGCTTCCTTGTCGGTGCCGGCGTTGATCTCCGCTCCCATCGCGTCGAAGATCTCGTCGATCTCCTGCGAGCCGTAGCGCTCGGTGCCGCGGAACAGCATGTGCTCGAGCAGGTGCGAGATGCCCGCCTGATCCTCGTGCTCGGAGACCGAGCCCGTGGCGATCCAGAAGCCGAGGGCCACCGAGCGCACGCTGGGCACGCGCTCGGTGGCAACTCTCACGCCTGAGTCAAGCGTGGTTATTCGATGCTCGTCGCTCACGTCCGAGCGCTCTGGGGTCAATCGCGGCCGTGGCGCGGACGCCCGGAGCCGCGCTCGCCCTCACGGCGACGACCGCGGTCGGAGCGCTCGCGGCCATTCGACGACGGTCGCCCGCCCTCGCGCGGCCCGCGGCCACCGGGTGGGCGGGATCCGGATCCGCCGGTGCCGACGCCGGCGAGCTCCTCGACGGACTTGCCCGCGATGTCGGGGTCCTCGGCCAGGCGCAGGCCGATGCGACCGCGCTCGCGGTCGACCTCGACCACGCGCACGTTGACCTCGTCGCCCTTGTTGAGCACGTCCTCGACGCTGTCCACGCGCTGGCCGGGCGAGACGTTGGAGATGTGCAGCAGCCCGTCGGTGCCCTTGGCGAGCTCGATGAACGCGCCGAACGTCGTCGTCTTGACGACCTTGCCGACGTATTCGTCGCCGACCTCGACCTCCTTCATCATCATCCGCACGTGCTCCACGAGCGCGTCGCCGAGCTCGCCGTTGGCGGAGTAGATCAGCACCTGACCGTCGTCGTTGACGTCGATCTGCGATTCGAACTCGTCCGAGAGCCCCCTGATGGTTTCGCCGCCCTTGCCGATCAGCAGGCCGATCTGGGAGGGGTCGATCTGGATCGTCTGGATGCGCGGCGCGAACTGGGAGAGCTGCTCGCGCGGGGTCTTGATCACGTCGGCCATCTTGGCGAGGATGAACATGCGCGCCTCTTTGGCCTGCGCGAGCGCGTCGCGCAGGATGTCGAAGGTGACGCCCTTGATCTTGATGTCCATCTGCAGAGCGGTGATCCCGCGCTCGGTGCCGGCGACCATGAAGTCAATGTCGCCGAGGTGATCCTCGACGCCGGCGAT
>JBKQHH010000174.1:0-6783 GCA_052148875.1 Solirubrobacteraceae bacterium | reverse complement strand
CACGGGTCAGTACTACAAAGTGTGTTCAACCCAAATAGAAGAACTCACTAAATGGGCGGAGCAAAGGTCTGATCCAAATTACGGGCCCTGCAAGTCCTGCAATCCATTTGCCTCGTGAGCGCACGTTAGTGGTCAGAGCTTTTTGTGGGCGCAGCGAACGATTAGGCAGTTAGTTAGCGACACTCTGGCTTCCCTCGGTTAAGACACGAACCAGCAGCGCAAGAATCCATCAAAATTTCCTGCTTCGCATTAGGGTGCGAAGTAGCCGGAGATGTCCAGAATTAACTGCGTCAGCGCATAGGCATAGGCGTCGATGGAACCGTTGTTTGTCGGCACGATCGCCATGTTTGACGTGATGAAGCCGTCGTAGGCGTTCAACGTCGAGACGACGGGCTGTTGCTCGCCATTCGGCCACAAGGTGAGGTAAAGCATGGGGCCCGGCGGCACCCAATGGGAGCTGAGGCGGCCCTTGGGAGTTCCCTCAGCGATTGCGGGCTGACTTCAGGTGAGAATCATGGGGTCGGCGGTACTTGCACCGTCGCGTTGACATCCCAGCGTCATACGCGCCGCGCTACCGCCAGAAGCTCGCGGAGGTTCCGCTCGGCCTGTACGCGCCGGAGTGGACCGACGATCGCGCCTTCTCGGTCGATCGTCACGTCTACTGGGCGCCGGGGCCGCTCGACGACCTGGTCGACGAGGTGATGTCGATACCGCTGCGACGCGACCGCCCGCTGTGGGAGATGTGGATCTGCGAGGACACGGAGGCTGGGCGCCTGGCGATCGTCGGCAAGACCCATCACTGCATGGTCGACGGCCTCGCGGCGGTCCAGCTCGCGTCGCTGCTGCTCGACCCCACGCCCGAGCCCGCCGACTACGAGCCCGACGGCTGGAGCCCGGCGCCGGAACCCGGTGAGGAGACGCTGCTCGCGCGCGGGCTGGTCGATCTGCTGGGTCAGCCGCTGGACCTGCTCAGCTGGTCGCTGAGCGCGGCGAGCTCGCCCGCCCCCGTGGCCAAGCAGGCCGCGGCCGGCGCCATGCGGGTCGGCCGCGCGGTGAGCCAGCTGCTGCGCGCGGCGCCGGCGAGCGTGCTCAACGGACAGCTCTCGTCGCTGCGGCGCCTGGCGTGGACTCAGCGTCCGCTCGAGGATCTGCGCACGATCAAGCGCGCGTATGGCACGACGATCAACGACGTGATCCTGGCGGCGGTCGCGGGAGGCATGCGCACGTACCTGACCCGTCGCGGCGAGCAGCCGCTCGCGCTGAAGGTGATGGTGCCGGTGAGCGTGCGCAGCGACGAGGACGTCCTTGGCAACCACATCTCCTTCGTGTTCTCCGAGCTGCCGTGCCACGAGCCCGACCCGGTCGGCCGCCTCTACCAGGTGCACGCCAACATGATCCGCGCCAAGCGCGACGGGGAGCCCGAGGGAGCCGACCTGGTGCTGAAGGCCGCGGCGCGCACGCCGGTGACGGTGCAGCAGGCCCTGTCGCGGCTGATCGCCGGCCCCCGCGCGTTCAACCTCGTGGTGTCCAACATCCCGGGTCCCACCGTGCCCATGTACATGCTCGGCTGTCCGCTGCAGGCGGCATACCCGGTGGTCCCGCTCGCCGAGCATCACGTGGTCTCGGTGGGCCTGCTGACCGTCAACGACCAGGCCTGCTTCGGCGTGTACGTCGATCGCCAGGCGCTGCCCGACGCGGACATGCTGGCGAGGGACATCGACGGCGCGATCGCCGAACTGCTCACCAGCACGCATCAGGTGATGGAGTCGGCTGGGTCGCTGCTAACGCGCGCCCACGCGGCCGAGCCTCACGCGGCCACGCCTCATGCCGCTGCGCCTCACGCGGCCGAGTCCCACGCCGCCGCGCCTCACGCCGCTGCGCCTCACGCCGCCGCGTCTCACGCGGCCGCGCCCCACGCTGCTGCGCCTGACGTGCCCGCGCCCCACGCCGCCGCGCCCGATGCCCCTGCCCCGTCCCGACCGGAGGTGTTCAAGGTTTCCGACGAACGTCCGGAGCCGGTGCAGGCGCCGGTCGAGGAGGGGTTCGCGGCCGAGCCGCACATCTTCGGGGTGTGAGCCGCTGGCTAGAATCGCGGCGATGAGTGCGCGAGGGCTGGAGCGCGACACGCCGATCCCAGATCAGGGTGACGACGCGGTGTGCGAGCTGGGCCGTCGTTGGGTCGAGGCGTTCAATCGCCGCGACGCCGATGCGTTGATCGGCCTCGCTGACGACGAGATCGAATTTCATCCCACGCTCCTCGCCGGCGCGCGACGCACCTACCACGGTCACGCGGGGCTGCGGCTGTGGCTGGAGGATGTGGCGGCGACGAGCTTCGAGCACAGGGCCGAGGCGACCGTGGTCCGCTGCTCGTCTTCGGGAGAGCTCGTCATATCGGGGAACATCGTCGTCGGCGATGAGGCGGTGAGCCCGTTCTCGATGCGCTTTCGTGCGAAGGACGGGAAGTTCGTCGAGGCATGGGCGTACCTCAGCGACGAGGCGCTGCTCAGCTCGCTCGGGCGTCTCGACGCCGACTGACGCGCGTCAGGTTAGCGGTGGCGGTCGCGGTGGCGCCCGAGATCCTCGATCAGCGTGCGCTGGGCCGCGCGCTGCTCGCGCGCCAGATGCTGCTCGAGCGCCACGACATGCGCGCCGAGGAGGCGATCGAGCGGCTGGTGGGCATGCAGGCGCAGGCCCCGCTGGCGCCGTACGTCGGCCTGTGGACGCGGTTGCAGGGCTTCGAGCCGGACGAGCTCGCCCGCCTGATCGAGCAGCGCCGCGCTGTGCGCACCCACGTGATGCGCGGCACCATCCATCTGCTCACCGCCCGCGAAGCGCCGGCGCTGCGCACGCTGCTGGCGCCGATGCTGGAGCGCCAGCTGGGAGGCACGTTCGGCCGCCACCTCGACGGGATCGATGTCGATGCGCTGCTGGCCGTCGCCCGCGCGCTCCTGGCGGAGCGTCCGCACACACGCGTCGAGCTGCGCCGCGCGCTCGCCGAGCGCTGGCCCGAGCGCGACGCCGAATCCCTCACCTACGCCGTCATCCTGCTCCTGCCGCTCGTCCAGCTTCCCCCGCGCGGGGTCTGGGGGCACACCGGCCAGGTCACCTGGGCGAGCGCCGAGTCGTGGCTGAAGCGCCCGTCGCGCGCCGCCCTCACGCCAGGCAGGATCGTGCTGCGCTACCTCGCCGCGTACGGGCCGGCGACGGTCGCCGACGCGCAGGCCTGGTCGGGGCTCACACGTCTGCGCGCGGTGCTCGAGCGGCTGCGCCCGCGGCTGCTCGTCCTTCGCGACGAGGCCGGCAGGGAGCTGTTCGACCTCCCCGACGCCCCGCGCCCGGACCGCGACACCCCCGCGCCGCCGCGCTTCCTGCCCGAGTACGACAACGTGCTGCTCGCACACGCCGACCGCACGCGCATCAACCCCGAAGGCCACAGCATCCCGCTGCCGCCCGGCAACGGCGCCGCCCGCGGCACCGTGCTGATCGACGGCGCCTTCCGCGCGACCTGGCGGGTCACGCGGGAGCGAGCTGCGGCGACGTTGCACGTCGAGCCGCTGGCGCGCATCAGCAGGGCGCAGGCCGCCGACGTTCGCGCCGAGGGACGCCGGCTGCTGGCGTTCGTCGCGCCGGAGGCCGGTGGCCACGACGTTCGCTTGGCGGTGCCGGCCCATGCCACGACGACCATGGGACGTTAGGCTTCGCGCTGGGCGAACCAGGAGGATTCACAATGACTGATCCAGCCCGCGCACGCAAACCCCGGCGACTACTCGGCGTCTTCGCCATCGAGTCGTGGGAAAAGGCTTCCGAGCTGGTTGCTGGACTCGAGGACCTGAGCCCCGAACAGCGCGAGATCGCGCAGGCACGCTGGGTGCAACAGGGGCGGATGTACGAGACGCTGTGGCGTCGTCAGCGCTTCGCCTTCTACTGTCTGCGCGTCCCGATCATCCTCGGTGCGGCGACCGTGCCCGTGCTCGCCGGCCTGAGCGTGCCCAGGATCGCTACGGCGCTCGTGGGGTTGCTGGTCGCCGCGCTGACCGGGCTCGACGGCTTCTTCGCGCTCGGTGTGCGCTGGCAGCAGCACCGCCGTGCTGCAAGCGTCATCGGCTTCGAGGGCTGGCAGTTTCTGGAGCTGTCCGGTGACTATGCAGGTAAGGACAGGCGGACGGCCTTCAGTGAGTTCCTCACGCGGCTCGAGGATCTCAACAGAAACCTCGAGATGACCTACCTCGACATTTTCCGCGCGACGAGCAAAGCGAGGGAGCCTTCGGGGGGAGATCGCGAGCTCGATACTCGCTGATCCAACGCTCATGGTCGTGTTCAGTACCCGACCTAGAGCATGCCGATGCGATCCGGGGGCCAGTAGGTGAAGAACGCCTGTCCGATGATCCAGCCGGTGGGAACCGGTCCCCAGAATCTGCTGTCGTCGGAGTCGCCTCGGTTGTCGCCCATCATGAACCAGTGTCCGGCGGGGATCCTGATGGGCGTGGTGAAGTTGCACTCCGCGCTCGCGCCGCACGCGTTGATGTAGGGGTCCTTCTCGGCCACGAACCGGCTCGTGCCGGCGGCCTTGCGAAAGACGTGACCTTCCCTGACGTAGATTTCGTCGCCGGGCCCGGCGACGATCCGCTTGATGAAGTTGACGCTCGACTCCCTGGGGATCGGCTGCGAGCACGCTTCGCCCCCGACCTTGACCGCATGAGGGGTCGGCCCGCACTGTTGCTGTTCGGCGCCTTCGGGCGGATGGAAGACGGCGATCTCGCCCACGTGCGGTCCGCCGATGCGGTTGACCAGCACGCGCTGACCGATCGCGAGCGTGGGCTCCATCGAGCCGCTCGGAATGCGGTAGGGCTTGACGATGAAAGCCTGGATGGCGAGCGCGAGCCCGATCGCGATCGCGACGATCACGACGATCTCCGCGATCGAGCCGGCACGCGACTTCGAGCGCTTCACGGACGTGGCCGGACGCTCGTGGGGGCGCCGACGGGGGCGCCGACGGGCTTGGCGACAGCGCCAGACGGCTGCGGTTCGGGTCCCAGCGGCGCACCGACCTGTATCGGCCCCACCGCCGTGCCCGCGAGTCCGAGCAACACGCTCGCGAGGATCGCCCGCCCGCTGTGCAGCGCTCGTCCGTCGTGCGTCGATCGCCGCCAGCGAGCCCTTCTCGACGCGCGCTCGCGGCTGGCCGGCTCGGCCGCGGCGTGCTGCCGGTGCGCGGCGTCCACGAGCGCAGCCCTCAGCTCGGACATGTAGGTCATCGGGTCTGCTCCAACGCCTGTCTGAGGCTGCGCAGGCCGCGGCTGACTCGCTGGCGCACGACGCTCTGCGAGCAGGACAGGCTGCGCGCGAGCTCGTCGTAGCTGCGCTCATGGAGCACGCGTCCCCTGACGGCGACGCGCTGGTCGTCCGGCAGGTCCTCCAGCAGCCGCAGCGCGCCGCCGCCGTGGGCTCCGAGCTCGTCGATCCGCTCCAGCGCGTCGTCGCTGAGCGTCATCGGCTCGAGACCGAGACGGCGCCTGGCGCGGTCCTCCACCCGTCCGCGCTGCCACATGTCGGCCAGCTCGTGTCGCGCGATCCCGAACAGCCACCCGCGCGCAGAGCCGAGCTCGGCGCGGAACAGGCCGGCCGAGGAGAGCGCCGCCGCGAACACCTCCGCGGTCAGGTCCGCCGCGAGCTCGGCGCGGCGTGTCGCGCGCATGAAGAACGCGAGCACCTCCTCCTCGAAGCGGTCGTAGAAGGCGCCGAACGCGTCCGGGTCCTCGACGGTCAGCTCGAGCAGCTCGCCGTCGCTCAGCGTGGAGTAGCGAGCGGGGGTCATCAGCTACATATTCTGTCGGCGCGCGATCTTGTGACGAGGTCTTCGCACGGCAGACGCTTGCGGCTCGAGCGCGGCGGCGAGGATCCGGATCGCCTCGCGGCCGTCGATCGCGGTGCTGACATCGAACCCGTCGTGACCGAGGACCAGCGCGAGCGCTTCGCGGACCGAGGGGTCGTCGTCGACGACCAGCAGATTCATGGTCCGATGCTGACGGGCAAGCCTGAAAGAAACCTGAACATATCGGCCAGGCACGCTGAGGCAGCCGGGATTTAGAGACTGCTTAGCTCCCGCAATAGCGTGCGCTCGAATGAGCACCGAGAGCATTGCGGCGGGAGGGCGCGCTGGAGTCGACTGGCGACGCGCCGAGTTCGTCCTGACGCTGCTCGCGTTCCTCGGCTTCCTCACGCTGCCGATCCGCATCACCACGATCTACAGCGGCCTGCCCGCGCATCCGCTGTTCGTGCACGTGCCGGTGGTCCTGATCCCGACGTCGATCGTGGCCGCGATCGTCTTCGTGTTCAAGCGGGAGTGGCTCTCGCGCTACGGGATCGCGCTGGCTCTGGTGTCGATCGTCGCGATGAGCTCGATATTCCTCACCATGCAGGCCGGCGCCGCGTTGCGCGCGACGCTGAATCTGCAGGGTCAGGCGGCCAAGCTGATCTCCGAACACTCGCACGCCGCGCACATCCTCGCCGTCGTCTACGTCGTCTTCACCGCGACGCTGATCGTCACCTTCGCCGCGCAGCGGATCTCCGGTGGCATGCCGACCGGGCTGGGCATCGTGGACGGCCTGCTGTCCTCCAGGTCGGTGTGCACGGCGCTGCGCATCGTGCTCGTGCTGCTGTCGATCGGTGCCGGCTACATGTGCTTCAGGACCGGCGACCTCGGTGCCAAAGCGGTGTGGCAGGGTCGCCTGCAGGCCTCACACCGAGGCTTCCCGGGCGGCCCGGGCGGTCCGGAACTGTTCG
>JBKQHH010000173.1:0-4788 GCA_052148875.1 Solirubrobacteraceae bacterium | reverse complement strand
CGAGACGGACACTCGCTCGCGCCGATCGCCACCCGGGCAGCACCCGCGGAAGCCGGTGATACGGCGTGACGACACCCCTCCACATCGACGACCACGGCAAAGACCAAGCCCGAGAGCTGCACGCACTCGGCAAGGCCGTTCAGCACGAACGGAGCCGACGCGGCCTCAGTGTCGAGGCGCTTGCCAGCGCGGCCCGCGTGCAGGCGAGCCGACTCCAGGCTCTTGAAGCCGGCCAGATCGACCCTGACTATGACCTGCTGCTCGCGCTCGCGCAGGCGCTCGACATCCGAGCGTCGGCATTCGTCATCCGCGCGGAAGCACGGAGGAACCACGGCGCTTAGCGGTAGGCGGCCGATCCCTCCCAGGATGGCACGCCCTACAGGCGTGCTCACGGGTCGGGAGCGCCCGCCTACCGAGGCGGGCCAGCGACCAAACAGGAGGCATCATGGGCTGGACCGGCGGAGAACTACAAGGACCATTCACCTGTCGTGCCGCAATCGAGTTCGACCTCGGCACCGAGTTCGCCGCGCGCGTGATCGACACCGTGCGCTACGGCACGGTCATCTACGCCGCCGTACGCTCGCGCAACGAAAAAGAGGTATTCGGGCTGGTGCTCCTCGCCGAGCGCCGCGACGGCATCCTCTACACCAAGCCGATCAGCGAGGACATGGGACCAGCAGAGGACCGCTGTCCAGCCCGCATCCTCGACCTGTTGACCGAGCCCAGCAACAATTGGGCACGCAAATGGCGCGAGCGCTGCCGCGCTCGACTGGCCAAGCCACGTCCGCACAAGGGCCAGACGGTCGCCTTCGCCAAGCCGCTCACGTTCACCAACGGAGCGAAGCACAGCTCATTCACCTACCAAGGCGGGTCGCGCTTCCGCGCTGAGAACGGTTGCGAGTGTCACATTCGCTGCTGGCAGGAGCTTGACTTCACCGTCGCGTAGTACCCGCAGACCGCTAGCTCGCCGGGGCCTATGAGCCGCATGCTCCGGGTCGGGGTCGAGCCCACCCCTGTAGGCCAGCAGACCGGCTCTCACGGCGCGTAAAGCCCTGCGCTTCGCGTCGACTGGCGGCGATCCCTCCGGGACAGGGCTTGACACGCCTAGCCGGCCCGCTCAGGCCGGGGCGTGCTCAACCCCAACCTCAAGGAGACAGCGATGAACAAGCAGGCCCGACAAGCAAGCGGTCTACTCGTCCCGGCGCATGTGCAGCTCGGCGAGCCGCGTGCGGTTCACTGCAAGCGCGAGCGCCACCACGTTTATGTAGGGCGCAACCCGAAATGGTTGCCCCCCTCGAAGTGGGGCAACCCGTTCGTGGTCGGCACGCACGGCGCGCGGGGCGAGTGCATTGGGCTGTACGAAGGTTGGCTGCGCGAGAACGCGGCGCTGTTCGCAGCTCTGGACGAGCTGCGCGGGCTGGTGCTCGGATGCTGGTGCGCGCCGCGCGCTTGCCACGGCGATCTGCTGGTGCGGTTGGCGAACGCGAGCATGGTCGAGCGCGAGCGCTGGCTCGCACTCGCTACATGAGCGCGGGACGGAAGTGGTGCGTGTCGTTCGGCCGCTTCGTGGTGCCCGCCGGTGGCGCCCACGCCTAACACGAAGGTCCTATCACACCCCTCCCTGAGAGATCGGCTTACGCCTTCAAGCAATTGAGAATCACCCCCTGGCGGGGGCGCACTGATTTCACATTATCAATTGCTTGACTCTCCTTCCGCGGCGTGATGAGCAGAGGGCAAGTTCGCAAGCTCACAACCACAGAAAGGCATATCGCTCCATGAGCCCTCACGCATCAGCACCCAGCGCAGCAAGCCCTAAGCAGCTTTCATATCTCAAGGCGCTCGCTCAGCAGACCGGAACAACGTTCACATTCCCCAGGACTCGACGGCAGGCGAGTTGTGAAATCGCGCGGCTGAACGGACTCAAGGCGACGCGCGGGCGCTATCTCGAAACTCCCCGGCTCGACCTGGACCCGGCCGAGCAGCCCTACGCCACCGAGCAGAAGCCCGGAGAGATCAGCGGCTACGGGTCAAGCGCAAGGCGCGGAGACCCAGCCCCGCGGTGCGCCGCGCCAGCGCCACGGCGAGCGGAGGCCGAGCCGTTCGAGCTGGGGCGCTACGAAACGAAGTCGGGGGAACAGCGGGCGCTGTACGGCATCCGCGTGAACGGCAAGCCGCGGATCATCGACGCGGCGGCCGATCAGGCGGGGCGCATCTACACAGTCGAGGAGGAACTGTGCGAGAAGGGCGGCGCGGGCGAAGTCAGGGCGCTCGTCGCGGATTACATCATCCAGGCCGGGCAGCTCGGGCGTATCCCGATGGCGAGGAGCCGTCGCCGGCCCGAGCAGGTGGCCGCGGGTGCCTAGCGTGTCCGCGGCGCTGGCCGTGCCCCCGTGGGTGACTCGATCCGCGGGGGCCAGGTCGGAGGCCGTCGCCCTCCGCATCGTGGCACGCCCGCAGGGCGTGCCTGGGGTCGGGCTCAGCGGCTCCGCACCCGGCGGGGCCAGAGTCCAGATTGGAGGACCGGCAATGAGCAACAGTCCCGAGGTGATCCTCGTCATCGGCGAGGGTCCTGTGAACGATTCACTTACACAGGAGCTTGCGCTTGACGGCTACCGGATGCTTCGCACCGCCCAGCCGCAGCGACTTCGAGCGTCGTCGCCTGCGGGCGAGATCGACCTCATCATCCTCGGTCCGACAGCCGAGCACGCCAAGCGACTTCACATAGTACGCGCGCTGCGCGCGGGCGAGCTTGATCCTGAGATCAACCCAGGGGCGCGCGTCCTGTGGGTCAGCTCGACTGACGAGGTAGCCGAGCTGCTGCGCGCGTTCCAGGCGGGCGCCGACGACGTGATCCGCTCGCCGTTCGTCCACGCAGAGCTGCTTGCGCGCGTGCGAGCGTTGCTGTGCCGCAGCATCCTCAGCGCGGCCGGCGTGATTCAGTTCGGAGCGCTGCGGATCGACACGAGGACGCATGAAGCGACGTTCGGATCGGCCCCGCTTCATCTGCGCCGTCTCGAGTACGCGCTGCTCGTTCATCTCTCGCGCGACCCCGGCCGTGTCTACACCAAGCAGGAGCTGCTGCGCGAGCTATGGGGCTACCGCACCGAGGGCTCCACGCGCACGGTAGACACGCACGCTTGCCGCCTGCGGCGCTCGCTCGCTGACGCGGGCGCCGGCGGCTGGCTTACCTCCGTGCGCGGCGTCGGCTACCGCCTGGCGCCCGACGGTCACGGCGAGCTGCGCGTGCTGGCCGGCGGACGTAGCGCTTGAGCGCGGCCGGCGGACCTCGCCCCTCCCGATGATCGCACGCTGCGCGTGCGCGGGAGCGGGGCAACGGCCCGCGCCCGGCGGGCTCATACCCCTGCGAAGGAGAACCATGAGCACCACCACCACAGCACTGCCTCCCCACGCCGCAGAGGCAACTCCTCTACAACCCGGCGCGGGCACCCGTCGCACCCGAAGCCTCGGCAGCTACATCGCGCTTGACACTCAGCAGACGCGCGAGGTCGTCAGCCTCCAGCGACCTGACGGGAGCACTCTCGTCGTCGACTACCAGCTCGGCACCCTCAGCGATGGACGCCTGGTCGCGCATCTCGCACCGGACGAGCCTCCCGAGAACGCGCAGATCGTCTGCGAGCTGTACCTCGCCGACGACACCAAGGGCCGCTGCCGCGCCGTGACGCGGGAGGACTTCGACCTCACTCGCCACGCCACTCCGCCGCCATCGGGCGCCGATGCCCCAACGGCCGTCGATGCCGTGAAAGACGCCGACGGCCACGTCTACCGCATCCGCGAGCTTCCGACGCTCGAGACGATGGGGGAGCTGCGCTGGACGCGCTCTCGCGAGCCAGGCCGCGAGTTCGGCTTCAATGCCGTGTCGTTCCGCGATGTCGTCGCCGCCGTCGAAGCCTACGAGCCGGCGCGAACCATCACCACCCAGGCGCTCACCCGCTGCGCCAGGAACCTCTCCACCCGGCGGCTGCGGGAGGAGTACGAGCGCCTGATGGGCAGCCCGATCGTGCTCAACCGCGGGCTCCGCGAAGCGGTCCAACGCGAGCTGCGTCTTGGCGTGCTGAGCATGAGCGAGATCGCGCTGCGCTGCGGCCGCGTCAAGCGCGACACACGCGGAAACGTCAGCGGCGAGACGAGCTGGCTCGCACGCCGTATCGGCCAGATGCCCGAGGGTGGCGAGCAGAAGCCCGGACCTTGGATTCACAGCGACGTCCTCGCCCTAGTCGCGCGAGACGGGCTCGGGGTCTGTCCGCGCGAGGTGGAACTTTGACCACCCACACCGAACGCTCGAACGCCGCCCGCAAGGCAGCCAGCCGGCTCATGCGCTCGGGCCTCGACTGCGGCCGGGACCTCAAATCGCCGGAGGCGATCGACTGGCTCGCCGACGTGTCACTCCACATCGGCAGCCTCGACCCGATCGAAATAGGTGCCGGCGCGATCCTTGAGAGCAGCGGCCACGCCCGCGGCGATGAGCAGTTGACGCTGGGGGTGTGCTGATGCTGTTGCTCGCCACGCAGGCCGAGCCGCAGATGGTCGAGCACGCTCACCCGAATCTCGGGCGGCTCATCCAGCCCCGGCACTACAACGCGCTGCCGGCGACGATCGCGCGCGGCGTGCCGTGGGCCGCCGACAACGACTGCTTTCAGCGCCTGGACGCGCACGCCTACTACGCGATGCTCGACCGCCTGCACCACATCGGCGGGCGATGCCTGTTCGTTGCCGTGCCCGACGTGGTCGCCGATGCCTACGCGACCGCGCGACAGTTCGAGCGCTGGT
>JBKQHH010000172.1:0-3596 GCA_052148875.1 Solirubrobacteraceae bacterium | reverse complement strand
TGGCTGGAGATCTCGAGCGTCGCGCCCTCGCCGTCCTGCTCGACGGCCGCCACGCTCCCGAGGTCGGCGATCAGCCCCGTGAACACGAAATCACCTCTTCCTCTCTAGCAGCGGCCGATGGGCACGCAGGGCAAGCAGGGCGAGGACGCAGGGAGCGAAGTGTGCTCTGCACACGAGCGAGCGAGGACAAAGGTCCGCGCCGCTCATCGGCCCGCTACCAGCGGTAGTGGGCGAAGGCCTTGTTGGCCTGCGCCATGCGGTAGATGTCGTCCTTGCGCTTGTACGCGCCGCCCTGCTGGGACTGCGCATCCATCAGCTCGTTCGCCAAGCGCTGCGCCATGGTCTTCTCGCGCCGCTGGCGGGCGAACTCGACGAGCCAGCGCACGGCGAGCGTGCGGGCGCGCCGTGCTGGCACCTCCACGGGCACCTGGTAGGTGGCGCCGCCGACCCGCCGCGAGCGGACCTCGAGCGTCGGCGTGAGCGCCTTGATCGACGCGTCGAGCGTCTCTATGGGGTCTTTGTCGCTGCGCTCGCCCAGCAGCGCCAGCGCGTCGTAGACGATCCGCTCGGCCGTCGACTTCTTGCCGTCGAGCATGACCTTGTTGATCACCTGCTGGACCAGCTTCGAGCGGTGGATGGGGTCCGCCTCGACGGGGCGGATCTGGGCGGCTGCGCGGCGGGGCATCGGCTATTTTTTCTTCACGCCGTACTGCGAGCGCGCCTTTTTGCGATCGCTCACGCCGGCGGCGTCGAGCGTGCCGCGTACGACCTTGTAGCGCACGCCAGGCAGATCCTTGACGCGGCCGCCGCGTACGAGCACCACCGAGTGCTCCTGCAGGTTGTGTCCCTCTCCGGGGATGTACGCGGTGACCTCGATCGATCCGGAGATGCGCACGCGCGCGACCTTGCGCAGCGCGGAGTTAGGCTTCTTCGGGGTGGTCGTGTACACGCGCGTGCACACCCCGCGCCGCTGCGGCGCGGCGACCTTCTTCTTGCGGCCCTTGCCGGACTTCAAGCCGGGGGTAGCGATCTTCTTCTTGGGGGTCACGCGCCCCTTGCGCACCAGCTGTGAGGTCGTCGGCATCGAGCGGATGCTAGCAGCGCCGGGCGGCCACGGCCACACCGGGTCCACGCGGGCTGCGCGACATCGGGGTCTAGGCGGGCTGCGGAACGCCGACGGCGCGCACCGGCGCGGGCATCAGCGCACCGGCCACCACCACGAGCACGAACGCGAACGCCTGCAGCAGCACGCCGGCGGTGCTCCCCGCCATGGGATCGCCGAAGACGACGATTCCCCCGGCGATGCCCGCGATGTTCGCCGCGGTGCCCGTCACCGCGATCACCGGGACGGCTTCGCCGTCCTGCAGCCCGCGGGCGGACGCGTAGAAGGCCACGATCGACGCGACCACCGCCACCGCCAGCCACGGGCTCAGCACGAGGCCGAGCAGGCCGTGCGCGCCGGTGATGCCGGTGAGCGCCTTGATGGCCGTGTCGGAGACGCCGAACAGGACGCCCGAGGCGGCTCCGAGCATCACGCCGTGGTGCTCTGTCCGCCCGCCCATGCGCGGGCCCATCAGCAGCAGGCCGCCGAGCCCGAACAGGCCGGCCTCGAAGGAGATCATGGCGGCCTGCGAGAAGTGGGAGTGCGGACCGTGCATCGCCGGCAGCGTGATGCCCAGCAGCACGAGCCCGGCGGCGGTCAGGAACAGGCCCAGCCACTGGCGGCGCCCGACGCTGAAGCCGAACATCTTCTCGGCCATCACGGCGATGAACACCATGCCGGCGGCGAGCGACACCTGGATGACCGACATCGGCGCGAGCGACAGCGCGGCGACGTGCAGGCCCCAGCTGCCGGTCGCGATCAGCATGCCCAGCGCGAACCACTTCGAGGAGTACAGCTGCCTGACCGAGCGCAGCGGGTGCAGCACCTGCACCTTGGGCACGGAGTTGGCTCCTCTGTACTTGTAGAAGAAGCCCAGGTTCGCCACGAAGGCGCACGCGAGCGCAAGGAGTATGCCTAGGTCCATGTTCATGGTCGGGGAGACGACGGACGGGTCATCGGCGGGGGCGACCGACTGCTTTACTGCGCTCGAGCGAACTCAGCGCATCGTCCGTCTCAAGCAGCGTACCTGGCCCAACCTCTATGCAAGCTAAAGAGCGCCTCAGCGACGCCAAAGAGCGCGAGCTGCCCCTGCTGATGGTCGACATCGACGGCGTGGTGTCTCTGTTCGGCGGCTGGGAGCGGGGCGGGCGCGAACGAGACGGCCAGGCCCGCGGTCGGGCGGGCGGCCGGACTCTCAATGGATCCTTCCACTCGATCGACGGCATGCCCCACTTCCTTTCGTCCACCGCAGCCGCTCACCTGCTTGAGCTCTCGAGCCTGTTCGAGCTGGTGTGGGCCAGCGGCTGGGAGGAGCGTGCGAACGAGCATCTCCCGCACCTGC
This sequence comes from Solirubrobacteraceae bacterium, assembly GCA_052148875.1. Classification (GTDB taxonomy): domain Bacteria; phylum Actinomycetota; class Thermoleophilia; order Solirubrobacterales; family Solirubrobacteraceae; genus Palsa-744. Next base: position 1,152 of record JBKQHH010000172.1, on the reverse strand, counting down.
TGGGGTTGCCGCCGGAGCTGCCGTTCCTGCGCTTCCCGCGGGCGGTCGGACGCTCGCACGCGCACTGGAAGCTCGACACGATCGACGCGTACGCCCGCGAGCGCCCGCTCGCGTGGGTCGACGACGCGCTCAACGACGCGTGCCATCGGTGGGCGGGCGCGCGTGCGGCGCCGACGCTGCTCGTGCAGACCGATCCCGAGCGCGGCCTCACCGCGCGGGAGGCCGCGCGGCTGGCCGGCTGGGCACGGGCTCTGCCGAATGTGCCCGCGTGATTGCGTCTACTCCGCGGCGAGATCCTCGTCGGGGAGCTCGAGCTCGGCGAGCTCCTCGGCGAAGCCGGGGTCGGTGCCGCCGGCGCCGATCTTCTCCAGCGACGCGAGATCGGCGTCGAACTCCTGCCCGTAGCCGCCGTTGAAGCCGTCGCCGGCGAGGCCGAGCTCGGCGGCGATCTCGTCCTGGTCGAGCAGGCCGACGTCGTCGATCGCGCGCGGGAGCGGTTCGGCGGGCTCGATCTCGATCCGACGGTAGCGCTTGAGCCCGGTGGCGGCAGGAATCAGCTTGCCGATGATGACGTTCTCCTTGAGCCCGTTCAGGCGGTCGATCTTGCCTTCCAGGGCGGCATCGGTGAGGACCTTGGTCGTCTCCTGGAAGGAGGCGGCCGACAGGAACGAGTCGGTGTTGAGCGACGCCTTGGTGATGCCGAGGATGATGTCCTCGAACTGCGCCTGTTCCCCGCCCTTCTGGCCGACGTCGTCGTTGACTTTGGCGAATTCGAAGCGGTCGACGAACTGGCCGGGCAGGTAGTCGGTGTCGCCCTTCTGGTCGACGCGCACCTTCTTGAGCATCTGCCGGACGATCAGCTCGATGTGCTTGTCGTTGATGTCCACGCCCTGCGACTTGTAGACCTCCTGGACCTCCTTGACGAGGTACTGCTCGGTCTCGGTGCGTCCGCGGATGGCGAGCAGCTCGTGCGGGTACACCGAGCCCTCGTTCAGCTGTGCGCCCGCCGCGATCTTCGCGCCGGCGCTCACGAACAGCCGCGTGCGCCGCGGGAAGGCGTGCCGGTGCTCCTCGCCGGAAGCGTCGGTGATCACCACCGTGAGCGCCTTGTCGGTCTCTTCGATCGAGACCTCGCCATCCTGCTCGGCGATC
>JBKQHH010000171.1:0-22196 GCA_052148875.1 Solirubrobacteraceae bacterium | reverse complement strand
GAGAGCTGCGAGCAGGTCCCCCCGGGTCCTTGCTGGTCGATCGTGTCATACGACGACGGCGAGTTGAGAAACATCGAACCTCGGGCCCAACTCCGCCGCCCTCTCGCGTCAGATCCGTGCGCGCCTCGAGGCCTTCCTGCGCCGTGAACGACCCTACGACCCCGACCTGACCGCGGCCGCGGTCCCCGCGGATGCCGTCACCACGTCGGGGTCCGGGGTCGATCCCGACATCTCGGTCGCCGACGCGGACATCCAGGCGCACCGAGTGGCCGCCGTCCGCGGCCTGCCGGTGGCCGCCGTGATGCGCCTCGTGGCGGCACACACCGAAGGTCTCGCCGGCGGCCTGTTCGGTCCGAGCTCGGTCAACGTGCTCGCCCTGAACCTCGCGCTCGACGAGGGGCGCACGCCGTGAGCACCCGCCCGCACGCCCGCGTCGTCACCGCCGCGATCCTGCTGCCGGCCCTGCAATCCGCCGCCGGCAAGCTGCACCCCCGGCGCATGATGCACAACCCCGTGATGTTCACCGTCGAGGTGGGCGCAACACTCACGACGCTGCTGTGGCTCGCGCAGATCACCGGCGCGTCCGTCGGCGGCACCGCCGGTGATCCGCGGTGGTTCACCGCGTCGATCGCCGGCTGGCTGTGGTTGACCGCCTACTTCGGCAACCTCGCCGAGGCGGTCGCCGAGGGGCGCGGAAAGGCCCAGGCCGACGCCCTGCGGGGCATGCGCAGCGACACCCAGGCGCGTATGCGGGACGGCAGCACGAGGTCCTCCGCCGAGCTCGCTCCCGGCGACGTCGTCGAGGTGCTGGCCGGCGAGCTGATCCCCGGCGACGGGACGATCCTGGAGGGGATCGCCTCGATCGACGAGTCGGCGGTCACGGGCGAGTCCGCCCCGGTGGTGAGGGCCGCCGGCGGCGATCGCACCGCGGTCACCGGGGGCACGCGGGTCCTCTCCGACGAGATCGTCGTCGAGATCACCCAGCGTCCCGGCGAGAGCTTCCTGGATCGCATGATCGCGCTGGTCGAAGGCGCGCAGCGGCGCAAGACGCCCAACGAGATCGCGCTGGGGATACTGCTGGCCGGCCTGACGCTGATCTTCCTCACGGTGGTGATCACGCTGGGGCCGTTCGCCGAACACGCTCGCACCGCGATCTCGATCGCCACGCTGATCGCGCTGCTCGTCGCGCTGGCGCCGACGACGATCGGCGCGCTGCTGTCGGCGATCGGCATCGCCGGCATGGACCGCCTGGTCGCGCGCAACGTGCTGGCCCTCTCCGGCCGCGCGGTCGAGGCCGCCGGGGACGTGAACCTGTTGATGCTCGACAAGACCGGCACGATCACGCTCGGCAATCGCCAGGCCACGGCCTTCATCCCGATGCCGGGCACCGACGAGCGCGAGCTCGCGGACGCCGCGCAGGCCGCGTCGCTGGCGGACGAGACCCCGGAGGGCCGCTCGATCGTGATCCTGGCCAAGCGCTACGGCCTGCGCGAGCGCGAGCTGGGCGAGGCGGGCGCGCGCTTCGTGCCCTTCAGCGCCGAGACGCGCATGAGCGGGATCGACCTCCACGGCCAGGAGCTGCGCAAGGGCGCGGGCGACGCGATCGTCGATTACGTCCGTCGCCGTTCCGGGCGGGTGCCGCCCGAGCTCGACCGGGAGCTCGGGCGCATCGCCGGCGAGGGCGGGACGCCGCTGGCGGTCTGCCGCGACGCCACCGTGCTAGGCGTGATCGACCTGCGCGACATCCTCAAGGAGGGCATCCATCGCCGCTTCGAGGAGCTGCGCCGGATGGGCGTCAGCACGGTGATGGTCACCGGCGACAACCCGCGCACCGCAGGCGCGATCGCACGCGAGGCCGGCGTCGACGACTTCCTGGCCGAGGCCACGCCCGAGCGCAAGCTGGCGCTGATCCGCGAGCAGCAGGGCCAGGGCCGGATCGTGGCGATGACGGGCGACGGCACCAACGACGCGCCCGCCCTCGCCCAGGCCGACGTCGGCGTGGCGATGAACACCGGCACCCAGGCCGCTCGCGAGGCCGGCAACATGGTCGACCTCGACTCCGACCCGACGAAGCTGATCGAGATCGTCGAGGTCGGCAAGCAGCTGCTGATCACCCGCGGCGCGCTGACCACATTCTCGATCGCCAACGACGTCGCCAAGTACTTCGCGATCCTGCCGGCCGTGTTCGTGGCGACATACGCCTCGATGGGCGCCTCGAACGGCCCGCTCGCGCGGCTGAACGTGATGGACCTGGGATCCCCGCGGTCGGCGATCCTGTCGGCGATCGTCTACAACGCCCTGATCATCCCCGCCCTCGTACCACTCGCGCTGCGCGGCGTGCGCTACCGGCCGCTCGGCGCCAGCGCGCTGCTGTATCGCAACCTCGCGATCTACGGCGTGGGCGGCCTGATCGCCCCGTTCATCGGCATCAAGCTGATCGACCTGCTCCTGCACGGCGTGCTCGGAGCCTGAGCCGATGGCCCGCGGAGCGCACAAGGTCTTCCTGGGCATGGCCGTCGGCGTGGGCAAGACCTGCCGCATGCTCCAGGAGGGCCACTCGGTGGCCGCCGAGGGACAGGACGTCGCGATCGGGCTGCTGGAGACCCACGGGCGGCCCGAGACGGCCGCCCTCGCCCGCGGGCTCGAGCTGATCCCGCGCCGGGGCGTTCCCTTCCAGGGCACCGTCGTCGAGGAGATGGACCTGCCCGCGATCCTCCGCCGCGCCCCGGCCATCTGCCTGATCGACGAGATCGCGCACACCAACGCGCCCGGGCTCGAGCACCGTCAGCGCTACGAGGACGTCGAGGACGTCCTGGCAGCCGGGATCACCGTGTTCTCGACCGTCAACGTGCAGCACCTGCAGAGCGTCAGCGAGCGGATCGCCGAGAGAACGGGCATCACCGTTCAGGAGACGATGCCCGACCGGGTGCTCGACGAGGCCGACGAGGTCGTGGTCGTCGACCTTACGCCCGAGGCCCTGCAGGCGCGGATCAAGGAGGGCAAGGTGTTCCCGGCCGGGAGCGTGCCCGTGGCGCTCGGAAGGTTCTTCACCAAGGAGAACCTCGGCGTGCTGCGCGAGATGGCGCTGCTGCAGGTCGTCGAGGAGGTCGAGGCCCACCGGCTCACGGCCGAGATGCTCAACGACGAAGACCGCCTGATCAGCAACGTCGCCGCCGAGCGCTCGCACAGGTTCCTCGCTCTCGTCCGTCCCGACCCGAGCGCCAACCGCATCGTCCGCCGCGCCTGGACGATCGCCGAGCGCCTCGGGGGCGAGCTGGACCTGCTGTGGGTCACGGCTCCCGAGCAGGCCGACGATCGCGAGACCGACCGGCGCGTGGAGGAGCTGCGCCGGCTGGCCGCGGTCTTCGGCGCGCACATGATCGTCGAGACCGACCGCAGCGTAGCCCGCGCGGTGGCACGTGTCGCCGCTCGCTGCCAGTCGACGCACATCGTGATGGGCACACCGCACCCACGCCAGAGGTTCGGCCGGCCGTCAAGCTCGCTCGTGGACGAGATCGTCACAGGCGACCCGAGCCTGGACATCGTGCTCGTGGGAGACGCGCAATCGTCTGCGCCGGTCAGTGGAGATGCTGGGTGAGCGGCGCGCGATCCGGAGGTCGCGGTTCCCTGCTGCCATCGAGCGTGTCGGCGAGCAGATCCCACCAGTCGGGTGAGGAGACCTCGGCGGACAGCGCGGCGAGCGCCTGCTCGAGATTCCGCCCGCGTCCCTCGTTGCCGCACCCCACCTCGGAGACGAGCCAGTCGGCGGGCGCCAGCCTGTAGACGTGCAACGAGCGCCCGCCCGCGGGAGTGTCCACTATCCACTCTCCCGGACCCCGCACGTCGATGACGACCCGCTGGGGCTGATGGACGGGATGCTCAGGCGAGCTCATACGGGTCACGCGTCGGGAGGCGCAATCTGCCTGTGGCCGTCAGGGCCGCGTCTCGCCCTCCCCGAGCGCGTCCTCGATGTTCCACACGACCTGGATCACGGTCTGCTCGCTTCTCGGGTTGAACAGCGGGCCGAGGCCGTCGGTGAGGATCCGGCGAACGAGCGTGATGCCCCGGGGGCTCACCGGCTCCTCCCCCTCCAGTCGTTCCGCGAGCCCGAGGATGGCATGCCGGCCGCTGGACACCGCGCGCCGGTCGATGACGACGGCGGAGAACATCGGGCGCGATCCGACGCGCTCGGCGTACTCGATGAGCTCGCGCAGCTGGCGGGCGAGCTGGCGCCGGGTGCGGGTACAGGTCAGCTGCCGGGCGCGCAGCTCGAGCGCGGCGCTCGCGCCGCTGGTGCCGCCGGCAGCTATCTCCCGATCGAGCCACGGGCGGGTCATGTACACCCTCAGCCGCAGGAACGGCGAAGCGCCCGCCGAGCTCGATTGGGCGCGACGGTGGAACGGAGCGGCTTCATACGCGCTCGTCCTCATTGCCGTTCGAGTGTGCCACCGGGGTGATTACGCCCGCATCACGAACTCGCCGCCTCTCATAACGATTTCGTGAAGGTCCGCCGCGCCCGGCCCACCGCTGCGCCGGCGTGGCACCCATACCTCGCACGTGCCCGCCCGGTCCCCCACAAGCACCCGCACCTCTGATCAGAAATGCCCCTTGACCGCCTCCGTCGAGATCCGGCGTGCGTCGTCGGGCGCGGGGCGCAGGATCAGGATCTCCGCCGGCACGCGGTCCAGCATCCAGCGCAGGTCCTCGTAGCTCAGGCCCGAGCGGGGATCTTCGTCGGCGGAGACGATGATGCGGTCGAAGTGCTCCTGCTCGATCAGTTTGCGCAGCGCGTCGCGGGCGGAGCGCCCGCGCCCGACGCGCGAGTCGACCGGGACGCCCAGCGAGGTGGCGCGCTGCTCGATCGCCTCGAGCAGCGGCATCCCCCGCGCGCACTGCACGGGCAGGGCCGTGTCCAAGGGGAGGTTCATCGGCACGCGCGCGAGGAACGCCGGCATGATGATCGCGTTCTCGGCCTTCGCCAGGCGCACCGCCGCCTCGAAGGAGCGGCGCGAGATCTCCTCGCCGGTGAACGGGAGCAGGATCCGGCGAGTGCCCTGAATACGGTTGCGCGCGGGGAGACGCCCGTGCGGCGGCAGCCAGTAGCCCGCGGCGATCCCGAACAGGGCGCCGGCGCAGGCGACCGCCACGATCACCGAGACGTTCACAGGCCCTCCACGCTCGAGCCGTTCGGGCGCTGGGAGCGGTCGGCGACGATGCGCACGTCGACCCCCGGGAGGCGCTGCATCAGCCGCTGGGGCAGCGGCACGCGCAGGCGGGCGAGGCCCCGTGCCGGACGCGAGCCGCCGATCAGGATGTAGGTGCTCCCGCGCCGGGAGGCCACCTCGACGATCGCGGCCGTCAGGTCGTCGGACTCCTCTTCGAGCATCCTCGCGCCGAGCACCGACGCGAGCTGGCGCAGCGCGGCGAGCGAGCGCTGCACGTCCTCGGAGAGGTCCTTGCCCGGCGGGCGCACCCACAGCAGGTCGAGCCCGGCGCCGAGGCGCTGGGCCGAGCGCCACGCCCGGCGCACGAGCCGCTGGGCGCCCGGGTAGGGCTCCACGAGCGCGAGCAGGCGCTCGCCGACGGCCTGCGGCGCGGCGGCCGCGAGGCTCTCCTCGCGCGAGCCGACGAGCTCCGTGGTCAGGCGCTTGGCGCCGACCTCCTCGGCCACCTGGCGCAGCGCGACCTCGCGCAGCGCGGAGAGGTTCTCGATCTTGAAGAAGTTGTTCAGCGCCGCGTCGATGCGCTCGGACGGGTAGACCTTGCCGGCGCGCAGGCGCTCGAGCAGCGCCTCCGGCGTGAGGTCGATCAGCACGACCTCGTCGGCGCGCCCGAGGATCGCGTCGGGGATCGTCTCGCGCACGCGGATGCCGCTCAGCTCGGTGATGTGGTCGTTGAGGGACTCGAGGTGCTGGACGTTGAGCGTCGAGAGGACGTCGATGCCGGCGGCGAGGACCGCTTCGACGTCCTCGTAGCGCTTGGGGTGCTCGGTCCCGGGGGCGTTCGTGTGGGCGAGCTCGTCGATCAGGCACAGCTCCGGCGCCCGGCGCAGGATCGCCGGCAGGTCCATCTCCTCCAGGACGGCCTCGCGGTATCGCACGCGCCTGCGGGGAACCGCCGCCAGACCCTCGGCGACGCCGGCGGTCTCAGCGCGACCGTGGGTCTCGAGCAGGCCGATCACGACATCCCGGCCGGCCTCCTGCTCGGCGTGGCCCTCCAGCAGCATGCGGTAGGTCTTGCCGACTCCCGCGGCCATCCCGATGAAGACCTTCAGGCGGCCGCGGCTCTCATCGGCGGGGGCGACCATGGCGGTGGGCTCGCGGTCGCGACCGTCGCGACGCGCTCGCCACTCATCCCCCGAGCAGGTTGTGGACGATCAGGTCGATCAGCTTGATGCCGATGAACGGCGCGATGATCCCGCCGAGACCGTAGATCCACAGGTTGCGCCGCAGCAGCGCGCTCGCGCCGATCGGCCGGTAGCGCACGCCGCGCAGCGACAGCGGGATCAGCAGCGGGATCACGATCGCGTTGAAGATGATCGCCGAGACTATCGCCGAGCGCGGCGTGCCGAGGCTCATGATGTTGAGCACGTGCAGCGGACCCTTGCCCCCCGGAGCTGCTGCGTAGGTCGAGATGAACACGGCCGGCAGGATCGCGAAGTACTTCGCGACGTCGTTGGCGATCGAGAACGTCGTCAGAGCGCCGCGCGTGATCAGCAGCTGCTTGCCGACCTCGACGATCTCGATCAGCTTCGTCGGGTTGGAGTCCAGGTCGACCATGTTTCCCGCCTCGCGCGCCGCCTGGGTGCCCGTGTTCATCGCCACGCCGACATCGGCCTGGGCGAGCGCCGGCGCGTCGTTGGTGCCGTCGCCGGTCATCGCGACCAGGCGCCCGTCCTGCTGCTGCTCGCGGATCAGCGCGAGCTTGCGCTCTGGAGTGGCTTCCGCGAGGAAGTCGTCGACGCCGGACTCCTCGGCGATCTTGGCGGCCGTGAGGCGGTTGTCGCCGGTCACCATCACGGTCTTGATGCCCATCGCCCGCAGCTGGTCGAAGCGCGCCTTCATGCCCTCCTTGATCGTGTCCTTGAGGTACACGACCCCCAGCACCTGGTTGTCGCGCGACACCGCCAGCGGCGTGCCGCCCTCGTTGCCGATGCGGTCGAGCGAGGCCTGCAGCTCCGGCGGCGGGGAACCGCCTTCGCTCTTGACGAGGTCGATGATCGCGTCGCCCGCGCCCTTGCGCAGCCGCCTGCCGTCGAGGTCGACGCCGCTCATCCGCGTCTGGGCGGTGAACGGCACGAACTCGGCCTGCAGCGTGGTCATGTCGTGCTCGCGGATGCCGTACTGCTTGGCCAGCACCACGATCGAGCGGCCCTCGGGCGTCTCGTCGGCGAGCGAGGCCAGCTGCGCGACCTCGGCGAGCTCGGACTCGGCCACGCCCGGCATCGGGATGAACTCCGACGCGAGCCGGTTGCCGATCGTGATCGTGCCGGTCTTGTCGAGCAGCAGCACGTCCACGTCGCCCGAGGCCTCGACGGCGCGCCCGGACAGCGCGAGCACGTTGCGGCGCACCAGCCGGTCCATGCCCGCGATGCCGATCGCCGACAGCAGGGCGCCGATCGTCGTCGGGATCAGCGCGACGAGCAGCGCGATCAGCGTCGTCTCGGAGATCGACGTGCCCGCGAACAGGCCGAAGGGGCGCAGCGTCGCCACGACGATCATGAAGATCAGCGTCAGCGCCGCGAGCAGGATGTTCAGCGCGATCTCGTTCGGGGTCTTGCGCCGCTCCGCGCCCTCGACGAGCGCGATCATGCGATCGAGGAACGACTGTCCGGGCTCCTGGGTGATTTCGACGACGATTTCGTCAGAGGTCACGCGCGTGCCGCCGGTGACGGCGCTGCGGTCGCCACCGGACTCGCGGATCACCGGCGCGGACTCACCCGTGATCGCCGACTCGTCCACTGTCGCGATGCCCTCGATCACGGTGCCGTCGCCCGGGATCAGCTCGCCCGCGGGCACGACCACGACATCTCCGCGCGTGAGCTCCGACGCCGCCTTGGTGGAGCCGTCGCGCATCCTCGCCACGGTCTCCTTGCGCATCGCCCGCAGCGTGTCCGCCTGGGCACGGCCGCGGCCCTCGGCGAAGGCCTCGGCCATGTTCGCGAACACGACCGTCAGCCACAGCCAGATCGAGATCAGGAACGTGTACCAGGCCGGCTCGTTGCCGCCGCCGAGCGGCTTGCCGCCGAACACCTGGATCAGCCACGTGACGGTCGTGATGACCGAGCCGATCTCCACGACGAACATCACCGGGTTGCGGATCTGCACGCGGGGGTCGAGCTTCTTGAAGCTGTCGATCAGCGCCCGGCGCACGATGTCGCGCTGGAACAGCGAGATCGCCTGTCGCTCGTGGGTTGCGGGCATCTGCGCGGACATCAGCTTGTTCCTCCGGTAAGGCGGTCGAGGGCAAGGTTCAACTCGAGCACGTTCACTCCCTGCTCGCCGGAGAAGCCCAGCCCGCGCGCGTCGGTGTACTTGGAGATCAGGCCGTCTACGACGCTCAGCGAGAGCTTGCGCACCGCGGCGATCCGGTGGGCCTGGATCCAGGCGTTCGCCTGTGAGATTTCAGGGTCGAGGTTCGAGGCGGACGTGTTGACCGCGTCGACCGGGATCGTCGCAACGGTCAGACTCGGGTCGTACGGCTTGTTCAGTTCGAGATATTCCTTGATGTTTTCGGCATCCGCTTCCTCGGTGGCCTTGTCGTTGGGGCCACGGTTCGAGAACGTGCTCGCGGCCGCGTTGTACGCCCCACCTTCCGTGGCGGAGGGGCGGCTCTGGAAGTAGCGTGGATCCGCTTCGGTGACGAGTTCTCCTTCTTCTTCCTTGGGCTTGCCGTTCTTTTCGAGCACGGGCGCCTTGAAGCTCTGACCGATGATCTTCGAGCCGACGAGCTTGCCGTTCACGTACACCTTCTGCCCGTTGGCGTCGCCCGGGAACGCGACCTGGCTGACGCCGGTGATCACGAGCGGGTAGACGAGCCCGAGCAGGACCGTGAAGACGATGATGCCGATGATCGCGGTGACGATGTCGCGCTTCATGTCAGTAGAGGTGTCCGGTCAGGCCCTGGACGATCGGTCCGAGCAGCAGGGCGGGGAAGAAGGTGAGCGCGCCGACGAGGATGACCACGCCGATCAGCAGCACGGCGAAGGTCACGTTGTCGGTGCGCATCGTGCCGAGGCCCGCGGGCGTGACCCGCTTGCCCGCCAGCGCGCCCGCGACGGCCAGCGCGAACACGATCGGCGCGTAGCGCGCGAAGATCATGTCGAAGCCCCCGAGCAGGTCGGCGAAGGTGACACCGTGGGAGCCGACGTTGCCGGCGTTCGGCTGGATGAAGCCCGTGTAGCCCGCGAAGGCGGAGCCGTTGTTGTTCGCCTGGGACAGGTAGGCGTAGAAGGTCTCGGAGAAGCCCTGCGGGCCCTTCCCCAATTCGGAGATAGACACGCGCCCGGCGTGACTGGCGGTGGCCATCGCCGTGCAGAACAGCGCGGCCAGCGGCGTGATCAGGATGCCCAGCCCCGCGAGCTTGATCTCCCTCGCCTCGAGCTTCTTGCCGAGCCACTCCGGCGTGCGTCCCACCATCAGCCCGCCGATGAACACCGCCAGCAGCACGTACAGCAGCATCGAGTACAGCCCGGTGCCGACGCCGCCGAAGATCACCTCGCTGGCCGACAGGTTGGCCATCGGCACAGCTCCGCCGATGCCCGTGAACGACTCGATCGCGCTGTTCACGGCGCCGCAGGAGGTGACGGTCGTGACCGTGTCGAACAGCGCCGACCCGGCGATCCCGAAGCGCTGCTCCTTGCCTTCCATGTTCCCGCCGGTCGAGCCCGAGATCACGTGCGTGTGCAGGCCGGCCGCGTGCTGCGCGGGCGAGCCGTGCGCCTCGGCGACGTAGGCGACGCTGGCGGCGCCCAGGAACATCACCATCATCACGCCGTAGATCGCATAGCCCTGACGACGGTTGCCGGTCATGCGTCCGTAGAAGAACACGAGCGCCGCGGGAATGATCAGCACGAGCAGCATCTCGAAGAAGTTGGTGAACGCGGTCGGGTTCTCGAACGGATGCGCCGAGTTGACGTTGAAGAAGCCGCCGCCGTTGGTGCCGAGCTCCTTGATGACCTCCTGGGAGGCGACAGGTCCCATCGCGATCGACTGCGTGAGACCCGTGACCGTGTGAGCCGTCAGGTAGGTGGTGAAGTTCTGGATCACGCCCTGGGAGACGAGCACGAGAGCTCCAACGACGGAGATCGGCGTGAGCACGTAGAGGACCGTGCGCACCAGGTCCCCCCAGAAGTTGCCGATGCTCTTGCCGCTGCGCCCGATGATCCCACGCACGAGCGCGACCGCCACGACGATCCCCACGCCGGCCGAAAGCCAGTTCTGCACCGTCAGCCCGATCATCTGGCTGAGGTAGCTCATCGTCGTCTCGCCGCTGTAGTACTGCCAGTTCGTGTTCGTCAGGAACGACGACGTGGTGTTGAACGTCACGTTCCACGGCGCCGAGTGGAAGGCGAGCGGATTGAGCGCGTGGGGAACGAAGAACGCGTCCTGCGTGCGCAATATCAGGTACAGCAGCAGCCAGCCCGCGAGCGAGAAGATCAGGAGGCTTTTCGCATACCCCTTCCAGTCCTGCCCGCGCTCCGGGTCGACCCGCAGGATGCGGTACAGGAACCGCTCGGGCCCCGCGAAGATGGGCGAGAGGAACACCCGCTTGCCGGTATAAACCTTCGCCATGTAGCCGCCCAGCGGCATGGCGAGCGCGGTGAGAATCACCGCGAACAGGATGATCGTCAGCCAGCCTGCGAATGTCATGCCTACAGCTTCTCCCCGCGGATCAAGGCGTAAAAGAGGTAAGCGATAACCAGCACCGAGACGACCAGGCCGAAGAAGTCGGCGCCGCTCATGTGCGCGACGAAGAAGCCGAGCGGGAGCGGAGCGCTCATATCCGGTCGACCCCCTCGATGATCAGGAGCAGAATCGCGAACATCGCGATCCCGATAACTATCGCCACGGCGTCCATGCGGACACTATTGGCGACGAGTCGTCACGGCGGCGTAACGAATCCCACCACACGCATAACGATTTCGTGACGACGAGCCAAAGGCTCAGGCTTGTCACTCGGAGAACCGGTACCCGACTCCCGGGTCGGTCATGATGTAGCGCGGTCCCGCCTCGCCCTCTGGCTCGATCTTTGCGCGCAGCCGCGCGATGTGCGTGCGCAGCGGCTGGATGTCGTCGACGTATTCCGGCCCCCACACCTCCGCGAGCAGCTTGCGGTGGGTCATCAGCCGCCCGCGGTTGCGCGCGAGCGCGCGCAGCAGGTCGAACTCGATCGGCGTCAGGTGGATCGGCTCGCCCTCGCGGCGCACGACCCGCGCGGCGAGGTCGATCTCCAGTCCCTCGGCCTCGATGCGCGGCTCCTCCTCCCCGCGCGCGGCCCGGCGCAGCGCGGCGTTCAGGCGGGCCACCAGCTCGCGCGCGCCGAACGGCTTGGTGATGTAGTCGTCGGCTCCGGCCTCCAGCGCCCTGACCTTCTGCTCCTCCTCGCCGACCGCCGACAGCACCAGGATCGGCATTTCGCTCCACTCGCGCAGCGTGCGCGTCACGGCGATGCCGTCCAGATCGGGGAGCACCAGATCGACGATCGCCGCGTCCGGCGGACGCACCGCCGCGAGATCGAGCGCCTCCGCGGCGGTTTCCGCCGGCACCGCCTCGAACCCCGCCTCGCGCAGCACCACCTTCAGCGCGCGCACGATCTGCGGCTCGTCGTCGACCACGAGCACGCGCGGGCGGCTCGCCGGCTCAGCGGACGGCTGCGCGCTCACGTTGCCCGTCCTCTGCCGCGGCGGACTCCTGCAGCGGCATCTCGAACACGAAGGTGGCGCCCTGACCCGGCAGCGACTCGACGTGCAGCGACCCGGCGTTCGCCTCGGTGAAGCCGCGCGCGATCGCCAGCCCGAGCCCCGATCCACGGTGCCCGCTGTCGGGCGTGCCGGCGCGGTAGAACGGCTCGAACACCCGCTCCAGCTGCGCCGGCGGGATCCCCGGGCCGCGATCGACGATGCGTACGATCACGCGGTCGCGCACCGCGCGGGCGCGCACCGACACCGGGTAGCCGCCCGAATGGCGCCGCGCGTTCTCGAGCACGTTCACGAGCGCGCGCTCCATCTGCACGGGATCGACGCTCACGAGCGGCAGCTCGCGGTCGATCGAGAGCGTGAACGCCTCCGCGGCGGACCCCACCTCGTCGACCGCCGCGCGGATCAGCTCCTCGATCGAGGTCCACTCCCGGTGGGGCTCGGCCGCGCCCGCTTCCAGGCGCGAGAGATCGAGCAGGTTGTCGACCAGCCGCGCCAGGCGCCTCGTCTCCTCCTGGATGACCGCGGCCATCTCCGCGCGCTCCTCCGGCGACAGCGACGGCGAGCCCACGGCCTCGCCCGCCGCCGAGATGGCGGTCAGGGGCGAGCGCAGGTCGTGCGAGACGGCCCGCAGCAGCGCCGTCTTGACCGTGTCCGCGCGGCGCAGCGCCGCCGTCTCCACCACCCCGCCCAGCAGCGTCTCGCGCTCGAGCGCCGCGCTCATCAGCGCCTCCAGCGCCGGCACCACGCGCTCCTGCAGCCTGCGCAGGTTGGCCTCGGAGGTGCCCGCGCCGACCAGCAGCGTGCCCAGCCGGCTGGTCCCTTCGCGCAGCGGGAACGCCACCCTGCGCTCGTCCCCTTCGACGGCCTCCATCTCGATCGCGGCGGAGCTCAGATCGAGCGTGTGCGCGAGGCGCGCCGCGGCGGTCGGCAGGGCCTCGGCCAGGCTGTTCCCGCGCAGCAGCAGCCTCGCCATCTCCGCGGCCAGATCCGCCTCCCGCCGGCGCTCCTCCGCGTCGCGGGTGCGTGCGCGCGTGACCTCGGCGACCGAGCTCGCGAGCGCGGCGACCACCATGAACGCGGCGAGCGCGACCCAGTTGTCGGAGTTCTCGAGCGTGAAGCGCCCGACCGGGGGAAGGTGGAAGAAGTTGAACGCCGCCGCGCTCAGCACGGCCGTCACGACGCCCAGCCACACGCCCCAGGTGACCGACACGACCAGCACCGCCGGCAGGTAGACGACGCTCAGCGACACCACCGGCGCGACGTGCGCGAGCGGGTACACGATCAGCGTGCACAGCGCCACCGCCGCCACAGACACGATCGCGCCCACCCGGCGGGGGGGCGGTTCGGAGGCGAGCAGGAAGCCGAACGGCGAGGCCATCACGTTCAGCGTAAGGCGAACGGGGCGGGTCTCGCCTCCCGCCCCGTTCGGTGCGCCCTGCGCGGTTCGGTGCGCTCGGGCTTCAGTGCCCGCCCCGCCCCGCCCTCGACCGAGGGGGCGGCTCCTGATCCCTGCCGTGTCCCACCGTTCCGGCGATCATCATCCAGAGCCGCGCCCGCCCCGGCGTGATCCTCCCGTGACCAGCCTGTGACGATCTCGTGACCGCCCGCCGAGCGATCCCGTGACCGCCCGCTGAGCGTCTGCATTCCTCGCCTGGCCTAAAGCGATTCGGCCCGCGCGCCGAGGACGTACGGAGAAGACACGGCGAAACGATGAGGACACGCACGCGCCATACCGTCGCGCTGGGTCCGGCCGCGGTCGTGGCCGCGTTCGTCCTGCTCTCGCTCGTCCTGATCTGCGCGCGGGCCGTGGCCGCGGAAACCGTCTCGCCGCTGCCGCCCTCCGCCTACACGGCGCGCGCCGTCTGCCCCCCGCCGCCGCCCGGGCACGCCGCGTGCGCATCGCTGCAGCTCGTGCCGCAGACCGCCGCGGCCCGCGCGCGCACCCGCCCTCTCGGCGTCGCCCGCGCGGCCGCCGGCCCGACCCCCTCGCTGACGGGTGGCGACTTCGGCCTCACGCCACAGGATCTCCACACCGCCTACGGGCTGCCGAGCGAAACGGCATCCTCCTCTCCCGAACAGACGATCGCGCTGGTCGACGCGTACAACGACCTCAACGCCGAAGAAGACCTGAAAGCCTATAGCAAAGAATTCCATCTACCTGAATGCACGACCGCGAACAAATGCTTCGCGAAGGTCAACCAGGACGGCGAAGCCGCGAACCTGCCGTTCCCGCAGAGCAAGGCGAGCCTGGAAGCCGAGGAAGCGTTCTGCAAGGGCAGCGAAGCGGGGGAAGGCACGCAGAAGAAGGAAGAACGCGAAGAAGCCTGCTACGTGGAGAAGGAAGCGAACGGCTGGACGGTCGAGATCTCGCTCGACATCGAGACCGCGCACGCGGTCTGCCAGAACTGCCGCATCGCGCTCGTCGAGGCCGACTCCGCGTCCTACGCCGATCTCGAAGCCGCCGAGGACGCCGCGGTCGCGCTGCACGCCACCGAGATCTCGAACTCGTGGGCCGGCGCGGAATGCGACGAAGGCATGCATGGACGCGAATGCGTGCGCGACAGCTCCGCGTTCGACCATCCCGGCATCGTCATCGCCGCGGCCGCCGGCGACGACGGCTTCCTCAACTGGCTCGAAGAACCGCGATCGGCCTTCGCCAACTTCCCGGCCTCCTCGCCACACGTGCTCGCCGTCGGAGGGACCCGCCTGAAGCCGCTCGGGCCGGGGGGCGAATGGACCGGCGAGACGGTTTGGAACGACGGTGGCGAAAGCCACGGCGAAAAGGAAGGGTACGGCGCCGGTGGGAGCGGCTGCAGCGAGCAGTTCGGCGCCCAGCCGTGGCAGGCGAGCGTCGCGGACTGGTCCTCCGTCGGCTGCGCCTCCAAGCGCGCCGTCGCCGACGTCGCCGCGGACGCCGATCCCTACTCGGGCGTCGCCGTCCACGACACGAGCCCCGAATGCAAGTACCAGTACGAAGAAGCCAAAGTCAAACACGTGCTCTACTGGTGCACGATCGGCGGCACCAGCCTCGCCTCCCCGCTGATCGCCTCCGTGTTCGCGCTCGCCGGGGGAGCGCACGGCGTGGACTATCCGGCGCAGACCCTCTACGAAAACGCCATCGCAACGCCCGCCTCGCTGCACGACGTCACCGCCGGCTCGAATGCGGAATGCCTGTCGCCGTTCGACGAACTAACCGGCCTTCAGGGCTGCGACGAAGCCGAAGAGGCCGCGACGAGCTGCTCGTCGCACCTGATCTGCCTGGCCCGGACCGGCTACGACGGTCCGACCGGGGTGGGCACGCCGGATGGGATCGCCGCCTTCCAGCCGCCCGCGGAAGGCAGCGGAAAACCGGCGAGCTCCGAAGAAACGGGCAGGGGCGGGTCGGGCGAAGGCCCCGGCGCAGGCGCCCCGGCCGGCTCCGGCTCGGGCGGCCCCTCGACATCCGCTGGCACGGGCGTCCCCTCGACCGGCTCCCAGACCGCGACCTCCGCCGGCAAGCCGCCCATCCGGCTCTCCGAGCTCGCGCTCACGCTGAAGGCGCTGATCGCCCTCGACACGAGCCACCCGAAGGTCTCTCAGATCGCGTTCACGTTCACGATCGACGTCGCCGCGCGCGTGCGCGCCTCGCTGGAAAGGCGGGTCGGCAGGCGCGGGCACGCGCGCTGGCGGGCGCTCACGCGGCCGCTGACGATCGCCGCGGTCAGCGGGCGCAACAGCCGGCGCCTCGGCGGGCACGGGGTGCTGAGCGGCGGCGCCTACCGCCTGACGCTCGAGGCCGCTCCCGGGGTCGCGCGCTCGATCGTGTTCGACATCGGCTGAGCGCCTCGACGTCGGCTGAGAGCCTGTTCAGTGCGCGGCGGGCACGCCCCGCAGCACCCGCTCCCCGAACTCGCTCAGCCCCCACGAGTTCGGCGCTCCCCGCGTGCGGCCTTCGCCCATCTTCACGATCAGCCCCCGTTCCTCCAGACGGTTGAGCAGCTTCGAGATCTGGCCCTGGTCGACGATGCCCGCGCGGTCGGCGACCTCGCGGTTGCTCGCACCCGGATAGTCCGAGATCGCCTTCAGCACCCGGGCCGTGCGATACGTGAGCCGCACGCCGCCGCCGTGTTCGAGCGACAGGCCGGCGCCCGGCCGCTCGATCCCCGTGCTGGTGCGGATGCGAGGCGCCGGGCGCGTGAGCTCCCGCCGCGCGACACCCGCCCCGAGGTAGGGCAGCACGACGATGCTGACGAGCGGGCCGAACAGGTCCATCACGCCTTCCGGCTCATCAGCCAGCAGCCGGTTCTGGAGCACCGCCAGCACCGCGCCGACCACGCCCTCGGCGATCACCGCCGGTGGCGGCTGCCTGCCGGCCGGGCGCTCCTCGCGGCCGCGATCGATGGCCGCCGCCAGCGCGCCGAGGATCTTCGCGCGCCGGCGCAGGACCCGCTCACCGCCGCTGATCGAGTACACGACCAGCAGACGTCCCATCGCGGGTTCGTCTTCGAGGTACCGCAGGAACGCCACGAGCCCGGCCTTGATCGCGTCCAGCCAGCGCGGCTCCGCGTCGTAGGCCGCCACGATCCCCTTCTGCGCGCGCCGCACGCCGAGCTCGAACGCCGCCAGCACGCACGCCTCGCGGTCGGGGAACGCCTCGTGGAAGGCCCCGCTCGACACTCCCGAGCGCGCGATCACGTCGGCCACCGTCACGGTGGCGCCGGCGGCGCCGCGCTCCGCCATCGCCTCCGCCATCGCCTCCAGGATCCTCGTTCGCTGAACTTCCTCCACGCTCGCGCAGCTCCCCGCTTGACAACGGTCCGGGAGCCTATCTTCTTATTGTCTAGTCGCGTGGCGCCGGGGCGAGCACCGCGGGCGCGCCGTAGCCCAGCAGGCTGTGCGGCAGCTCCACGCTACCGTCCGCGCGCTGGCCGTTCTCCAGCAGCGCCACGATCGTGCGCCCGACCGCGATCGCCGTGCCGTTGAGCGTGTGCAGGACCTGCGTGCGCCCGTCGACGCGAGCGCGGATGTTCAGGCGCCTGGCCTGGTAGTCGCTCGTGTTCGAGCACGACGTCAGCTCTCGATAGCGGCCCTGGCTCGGGATCCACGCTTCGCAGTCGTACTTCTTCGCCGCCGAGCTGCCGAGGTCGCCCACGGCGATGTTCACGACGCGGTAGGGCAGCCCGAGCTCCCCCAGGATCTCCTCCTCCATCGCCAGGATCCGCTCGTGCTCCCCCGCCGAGTCCTCCGGCGCGACGAAGCTGAACATCTCCACCTTGTCGAACTGGTGCACCCGGAAGATGCCCCGCGTGTCCTTGCCCGCCGCCCCCGCCTCGCGGCGAAAGCACGGCGAGAAGCCCGCGTAGCGCAGCGGCAGGCGCTCGCCGTCGATGATCTCGCCGTCGTGCAGCGAGGCCAGCGCGACCTCCGAGGTCCCGACCAGGAACAGCTCGTCCTCGGGCAGGCTGTAGATCTGCTGCTCGGTGTCCGGCAGGAAGCCCGTCCCGTACAGCGCCCGCTCGCGCACCAGCACCGGCGGTATCACCGGCTCGAACCCCGCCGCGCGGAGCTTCTCCAGCACCCAGCGCACGAGCGCCAGCTCGAGCATCACCAGGTCGCCCTTCAGGTACGCGAAGCGCGCGCCCGACAGGTTGGCCGCGCGGTCCATGTCGATCAGCTCGCCCGCCAGATCGAGGTGGTCGCGCGGCTCGAAGTCGAGCTGCGGGATCTCGCCCACCTCGCGCACGAGGTCGTCCTCGGGACCCGGCGCGGCCGTCGGGTCGGGGAGGTTGGGCAGCGGCGCGAGCGCTTCCTGCAGCCCCTGCTCGACCTCGCCCAGCTCGCGCTCCAGCTCCTTGGCGCGAGCGGCCACGCCGCGCATCGCGTCGATCTCGCGCTCGCGCTCGGCCGCGTCGGCCGCGGCGCGGATGCGCGCGTTCGCCTCGTTCTGCTCCGCCCGCAGCCCCTCCAACTCGGGCAGCAGCGCGCGGCGGCGCCGATCGAGCTCGATCACGCGATCCAGCCCGCTAGCCGCCTCGCCCCCTCGCCGCGCCAGCGCCGCGCGAACGCCGTCGGGGTCATCGCGAATGAGCTTCAGGTCAAGCACGCAGGGAGCCTATCGGCCTGCGGCAGCGCGCCCGGACCCACGCAACGTTCCCGCCGTGACGAGCATTGACGCCGAAAGTCCGGTTACCCGGCCTTGCGGTGGTTCTTCTTGCTCCTCATTCAAGTGGGCGACGGGGCACGCATCCCGCGACGGCCCTTTCTGCGCCGACGAACGGGGCATCGCCTGCCGGACAACTCGCTCGCACAAGGCGCTCGAGTTGCGCGATCGCCGTGCCAATCGCGGCCGGGTGGCAGTCTCTCGGGACGGCGCCTTCGTGCGCAGACCAACAGTGGCGGGGGACCGCGGCAAGCGTCGCTTTGGCTTCCGCCTCCGCTCTTGCGTGGCCGTTCGGCGGCGTTGCGCACGTAACGGTCCAGTCCGGTGGGACGACAACCGTCTGCGACCTCGCGGAGCACAGGTCCTCAGCGGCATGCATTGCGAGTCGAAAGCAGGCGGCCTTTTCTGCGCGGGCCGGATCACTCTGACACGCCCTGAATTCGCTCCTGGCTTGATGCAGCATTGTCGTGCCGCCGCCGCAGCCCGCGAGTGCCAGCACGGCGGCGATCGCCAAAGCTCCCGATCGCCGGAACACTGGCGGAGCCTACCCATCGGGGGAGATAGTCGAGACGGTGGGAAGCGAACCCACGCAACGTTCCCGCCGTGAGGAGCGTTGAGGCTGTGCCTGCGGAGGACTGCGGCGTGGCATGCGAGAATGGCGGCGTGACGAAGACCGAGTTGCATGAGCTGGTGGAGGGTCTGCCCGACGACACGCTCGACGGAGCGGCGGTACTGCTGCACAGCCTCGCTGAGCGCAGGATCGACCCGGACCAGGCATGGTTTTGGACGCTGGACTGGCTTTCTGGAGAGCTTGAAGCCGACCGCGAGGCACAGAGCGATCCTGGCGTCATCTACGAGGACGCCGAGTCCTTCAAGGCCGCGCTACACGCCACGCGCAACAAGTAGTGCCGACTTATCAGCCGCGGCCGAGGTTCCCGCGGGACTTCAAGAGCCTGACCGCCGCGCAGGTGGCCGCGTGGGAGAAGACGCTCGACGTATTCATCGCGTGCCCGCGCAGCGGACGCTTCGAGCCCAGCCTGCGCGTGAAGCGGGTGCAGGGGTATCCCGGCGTGTGGGAGATGACGTGGGCTGCCGACGGCCGCGCGACGTTCGAGTACGACCAGGAGATACACCCTGGCGACCCGCACATCGTCTGGCGGCGTATCGGCTCGCACGACATCTTCCGCCAGCCGTGATGTGTGGTTGCGCCACATGGTGGAGACGGTGGGAACCGCACCCACGTTCGGTGCGCCAGCGCGCCCGGGTCCTCGGCCAAGCAGGTCGTGATCTCGGCACGACCGCCACGCGAAGCGTCCCGGTCGGGACGAGCTCACGACCTGCGCCTATTTGGTCGACAGCGTGATGTTCGTGCTCGGCACCTTTTCCGCTTTGAGCCCCGAGTACTTCGCGAGGAATTCCGCGACGTCCTGTGCGTCTTCGCCGACCACCACGTTCTCGGGCATGATCGCGCCGGAGAAGCCGCCGTTGCGGATCGCGTAGAGCACCTGCGCGACGTCCTCCTTGCGGATGTTGAAGTTCGGGCCGTTGGTCTTCACGCGGTTGGAGATCACGGTGGCCGAGCCCTCCGCGCCGACGACCGCCAGCGTGTGACAGCCGGAGCAGTGGTCGAGGAACAGCACCGCGCCTTTGTAATACGGGCTGGTCTTGGCGAGCTGGATTTCCTGGGACCCGCACGCGCCCAGCAGGACGGAGCAGGCGAGCAGGGCGATCGTCGTGGCTGCGGCCCTCATGCGCCGGGAATATATAGGCCCGCTCAGAACCCGTGAGCCGTCATCGCCGCGCGCAGCGCGAGGAACACCACCACGAGCGCCGACAGCGCCATCACGCCGATCTCGCGGCGCATGATCAGAACGACCAGCGTCTGCTGCTCGGACTCGGGCAGCGCGCCCACCGCCGCGGCGTTCTCGAGCCCGCGCTGGTCGAGGATCGTCTGGGCGGAGGCGACGCGCAGCTGCTCGGCCACGAACGCGACCGCGAGCGGCAGCAGCGCGTACAGGTAGAAGAGGTGTTCGCCCGAGTAGTTGCCCGCCGCCGCCAGCGACCCGACGGCGATCGCGAGCGTCAGCGCGGAGCCCTGACCGACCCGCAGCAGCACCCAGAACGCGCGCACCGGCCCGCCGGCCGCGCCGTGGTCGGTGCTCGCGGCGCGCCCGACGTCGCCGCGATACCAGACCGTCGCTCCCAGCACGCCGGAGGCCGCATTCAGCGCCGCGACCGCGATCGCGCCCGCCACCACTGCCTCCGTCACGGCGCGGATTTCGAGCCGATTGCCACTATGTAACAGCCTGCCACAAGCAGTGATATAACAGCGCGCGGTGCTGCGCACTTATCTCCCGGCGATCGTATTCCTCGTTCTCGGTGGCGCCGTGGGCGGCGCGTTCGCGGTGCTGAACTCGGTCATGGGGCCGCGCCGCGCGACCCCGCACAAGCAGGACCCGTACGAGTGCGGCCTGCCCTCCGAGGTCAAGCGCGGACTGCGCTTCGGGATCAGCTTCTACCTGATCGCGATGCTGTTCATCCTGTTCGACATCGAGGTCGTCTTCCTCTACCCGATCGCGATCGAGCTGCGCGCCTACGGCAGCTTCGCGCTCGTCGAGTCGATCGTGTTCATCGTGCTGCTGTTCGTCGCCTTCGCATACGTGTGGCGCAGGGGGGCGTTGGAGTGGAGGTGAAGCGCGAGATCCTCAGCGGGCCCGGCGCGGGCGGCCGGCCCACCAGCGCACCGGGCGGCACGACGGACCTGCGCGTGCGCTCGCTGAACGCGCGCCAGCTGCTGCGCGGCGGCGATCTGGAAGGCCCGAACCCCTCCGCGCACCTCGAGGGCGCCGACTTCGAACGCTACGTCGAAGAGAGCGTCATGACGACCACGCTCGACAAGGCGGTCGCGTGGGCGCGCTCGAACTCGTTCTTCCCCGCCACCTTCGGGCTGGCGTGCTGCGCGATCGAGATGATGTCGATCGTCGCCGCCCGGGTGGACGTCGCGCGCTTCGGCTTCGAGGCGTTCCGCGCCTCCCCGCGCCAGGCCGACCTGCTGATCCTCTCCGGACGCGTATCGATCAAGATGGCCCCGATCGTGCGCCGCATCTACGACCAGATGCTCGAGCCCAAGTGGGCGATCTCGATGGGCGCGTGCTGCAGCTCGATGGGCGTGTTCAACAACTACGCGCTCGTGCCCGCCGACAAGTTCATGCCGATCGACGTGCACGTACCCGGCTGCCCGCCACGCCCCGAGGCGCTGATGCACGGCGTGCTGAAGCTGCGCAAGATGGTCCAGGACGACCCCGACATGGGCTGGCGCGAGCGCTACGGCGCGCGCGGCACGGAGGAGGTCCTGCCCGGTGCCTGATGCAACCGGGCTGGAGCTGATCGCCCAGGAACTGCGCGACGCGGAGGGAGCGGGCGTCGTCACCGACACGCTGTTCTTCCGCGACCGCGCCACGGTGACGGTGCAGGCGATGCGCATCCGCGCCGTGCTCGCACATCTGCGCGCTCAGGGCTACGCGTTCCTGGCCAGCGTGCACGGAGTCGACTACTACCCGCACGAGCCGCGCCTCGGGGTGCACTACGAGCTGCTGGACATGAGCCGCGTGGACCGCATCACGGTCAAGGTGCGCGTGCCCTCCGACGCGCCCGAGGTCGAGTCGGTGACGCCTGACGCCGCCGACGGCCCGGGCTGGCCGACCGCCAACCACCAGGAGCGCGAGGTGTTCGACATGTTCGGCGTCGTCTTCCGCGGGCACCCCGACCTGCGGCGGATCCTGATGCCCGAGGACTACGAGGGACACCCGCAGCGGCGCGACTTCCCGATCGGCGGCGAACCGGTGATCTTCACCCGTGACGAGAGCAAATGGCTGGAGACGCGGGAGTGAGCACGCCCGGAACCGAGAGACCATCGCAGTCCGAGTACCGCCGGCGCGAGCAGAGCATCACGCTCTCACCCGTCGAGGAGCAGATCGACGGAGTGGAACGCTCCGAGACCACGGAGGAGCTCCTGACGCTCAACTTCGGCCCGCACCACCCCGCCACCCACGGCGTGCTGCGCCTGCTGGTAACGCTCCAGGGGGAGGTCGTGCGCGACATCAAACCGGTCATCGGCTACGTGCACACGGGCATCGA
>JBKQHH010000170.1:0-12200 GCA_052148875.1 Solirubrobacteraceae bacterium | reverse complement strand
TGACGCGAGCGACCGGCCACGGAATGCTGTGCAACCGTCCCGACAACGGGATCACGGCGATCGAAGAGTTCGGCGCCGAGCACCTGCGCACGGGCGCGCTGATCCTGTACACCTCCCAGGACTCTGTGCTTCAGCTGGCGGCTCACGTCGAGCGGGTCCCCGCGGCGGAGCTGTATCGCGTATGTGCGGCCGCGCAGGCGACGATGAGCGGTGAGCACGCCGTCGGGCGCGTGATCGCGCGGCCGTTCACGGGCGCCGAGGGAGCGTTCGTGCGCACGGACGGCCGGCGCGACTTCGCGCTCGAGCCGCCCGCGCGCAGCTACCTGCAGGAGCTGCAGGACGCGGGCGTGGAGGTGCACGGGGTGGGCAAGATCGGCGACCTGTTCGCGGGGGTGGGGGTGAGCGTGCGCCACGAGGGCGCGACGAACGCGCGGGCGCTCGAGATCGTCGAGGAGCTGCTGGCGCGGCCGGGTGGCGGCCTGGTGTTCGCGAACCTGATCGAGACCGACCAGGTGTACGGCCACCGCAAGGACGCGAGCGGCTTCGCGGGCGCGCTGCGCGAGATCGACGCGCGCGTGGGCGCGATGCTCGAGCGCCTGCGCGAGGGCGAGCTGCTGATCGTGACCGCCGACCACGGCGTCGACCTGGCGCACCCGGGCACCGACCACACGCGCGAGTACGCGCCGCTGCTGGCGGTCAGCGGCGAGATGCTCGCCCGCCGGGCCGGCGGCGGGCGCCTCGGCGGCGCGCGCCACGACGGCCCGCTGGCGGACGTGGGCGCGACGGTGCTCAGGTGGCTGACCGGTCGCGAGAGCTCTGCGCTTCCTGGGAGGCCCTTCATCCATTCGCCGTCGCCGACCGTATAACGATGGTTAGACGGCAAGTGCGCGCCGGAGTGGATAGACCGGCCGGCTTGCCCATAAGCTCCTCGGCGATGCCCGAGCTGCCGGAGGTGGAGACGATCAGGGGACAGCTGGCGCCGCTGGTGGAGGGCCGCAGGCTGACGCGCATCGAGATCCTCGACCCGCGCTGGTCGCGGCCGCTGGCGCCGGCGGAGCTCGAGGACGCGCTGCGCGGCAGGCGCGTGCAGCGTCTGGGCCGGCGCGGCAAGTACCTGGTGTGGAGCTTCGACGGCGACGTGCACCTGGCGCAGCACCTGCGCATGACGGGCGCGGTGCTCGCGCAGCCCGACCCCGGGCAGCGGCACGTGCGCGTGCGCATCGAGCTGAGCCGCACGCGCCCGGCGCGTCCCCGCGACCTCGTGATCGTCGACCCGCGCCGCTTCGGCACGGGCGAGCTGCTGCTCGGCTCGGACGCGCTGGAGGCGTTCTTCGCGGCGCGGCTGGGACTGGAGCCGTTCGACGAGCGCTTCACGGCGGAGCGCCTGCGCGAGCTCGCGCGCGGCAGGACGGCGCCGATCAAGGCGTTCCTGCTGGACCAGCGCAGGATCGCGGGCGTGGGCAACATCTACGCGGACGAGGCGCTGTTCAGGGCGGGGGTGCACCCGCGCAGGCCCGCGGGCAGGCTGTCGCGCGAGCAGTACGAGCGGCTGCGCGAGAGCGTGATCGCGGCGCTGAGCGCGGGCATCGACGCGCGCGGGGCGAGCATCGACGACTTCCGTCACGTGGACGGCGTGCGCGGCTCCTTCCAGGACCAGTTCCTGGTGCACCTGCGCGCGGGCGAGCCGTGCGCGACGTGCGGGTCGACGATCGTAAAGATGGTCGTCGCCGGGCGCGGGACGTACGTGTGCGAGACCTGCCAGCCGCCGTTCAGGCGGCCGAATCGACCAGCAGCTCGTCCAGGCGGCCGCTCTCGGCGGCGGCCTGCACCTCGGTGAAGCCGCCGAGCAACTGGCCGTCGACGAGCACCTGCGGGAAGCTCAGCATGCCGGTGCTGCGCGCGAGCTGCGCGCGGCCGTCGGGGTCCTTGGCGAGGTTGATCTCCGCGAACTCGACCCCGCGAGCACGCAGCAGGCCCTTCACGCGGGTGCAGAACGAGCACGGATCCGTCGTATACACCGTCACCTGACTCATTACTTCATAAAGTATAGCAACGGTGGAGGGCTCGACGGACGCGAGGCGGGGCGCGTGGGGAATGCGCCGGCCGGCCTCGCATCCGCATGGCAAGGGCCCGCGTCAGGGTAAACGCGCCGCCCCCTGTGCATCAGGGCGTGCGTCGGAGTAAACGCCGCCCGTAGTGGATAGCACGCACGCGCCAATCTGGATCACTTCCAGTTGTTCGGATTTCCGTTCGGATCAGTGCTCGTCGACGACGTAGCGCGTGGGCACGAGGTGCTCGGTCTGCTTGGACGGCCGCAGGTACCTGCGCTCCTGGCGCGGCGGCAGCTTCGGCGACTTGCCCTCGTGGACGTGCTCGTAGGGGACGAGCGACAGCAGATGGCTGATGAGGTTCAGGCGCGCGGTGCGCTTGTCGTCGGCCTCGACCACGTGCCAGGGGCTGAGCTCGGTGTCGGTGTAGGCGAACATGCGGTCCTTTGCCTCCGCGTAGTCCACCCAGCGGGCGCGCGCCTGGAGGTCGATGGGGCTGAACTTCCAGCGCTTGCGCGGATCGGACAGCCGTTTCTCGAAGCGGCGCTCCTGCTCGTCGTCGCTGACCGACAGCCAGTACTTGACGAGCACGATCCCCTCGTTCTGCAGGGCCTGCTCGAACAGCGGGCAGAAGCGCAGGAACTCTTCGTACTCGTCGTCGGTGCAGAAGCCCATCACGCGCTCGACGCCGGCGCGGTTGTACCAGCTGCGGTCGAACAGCACGATCTCCCCGGCGGCGGGCAGGTGCGCGACGTAGCGCTGGAAGTACCACTGCGTGCGCTCGCGCTCGTGGGGAGCGGGGAGCGCCACGACCCGGCAGGTGCGCGGGTTCAGGTAGGTGATGATGCGCTTGATCACCCCGTCCTTGCCGGCGGTGTCGCGGCCCTCGAACAGCACCACCAGCCGCTGTCCGCGCGCGACGATCCACTCCTGCAGGTACACGAGCTCCGTCTGCAGGCGCAGCAGCTCCTTTTCGTATTCCCTGTGGTCGAGCTCCTGCACTGCATCAGCAACTTAGAGGATGCGTCGGGCGCATCGATCACCATAGGTGGTCATGTCCAGCCGGGCTGTGAAGACGGAAGCGGTGGTGCTGCGCTCGATGCGCTACGGCGAGGCCGACCGCATCCTGCACCTGTACACGCCGCACCGCGGTCGCGTGGGCGCGATCGCGAAGGGCGTGCGGCGCGCGCGCAGCCGCTTCGGCGGGCGCCTGGAGCCGTTCTTCCGCCTGCACGTCGAGCTGCACGAAGGGCGCGGCGAGCTGCTGACGGTGACGGGCGCGCAGACGATCGACGGCCACGCGCGCCTGCGCGGGAACGCGCGCGCGCTGGACGCGGCGGCGCGCGCGTGCGACGCGGTGGGGCGGCTGTTCGAGACCTCGGAGCCGCACCCGGGCGTGTTCAACCTGCTGTGCCGCCAGCTGGCGCTGCTGGACGCGCACGCCGCGGCTGGCGGGCGCGGATCGATGGGCGGCCATGCGGGGGCGCTGGCGTTTCGCCTGAAGCTGCTGCTGGCGGCGGGCCTCGCGCCGCAGCTGGGCGCGTGCGCGAGCTGCGGCGAGCGCGAGCACCTGGTGGGCTTCTCGGGCGCGGCGGGAGGCGTGGTGTGCTCGGCGTGCGAGGCGGGCTCGTTCGCGCTGGGGGAGGACGCGTACGCGTTCATGACGGAGGCGCTCGGCCGCGCGCTGACGGAGGTCCCCGAGGCCGCGGCGCACGCGCTCGGCCAGGTCGAGCGGGCGATCGCGGCGACGCTCGAGCACCACGCGCACGTGCGCCTGATGCCTGCGGTCGGGCACGCCGGCTGATGCCGGTATCGTGGTGCGCCGTGGACGAGGGCCTTCCGATCGCGTACCAGGTGCTGGACAAGGGCGTTGCGGTGCTGGCATCCGACGGCGAGCGGGTGGGCACGGTGCACCACGTGGTGTCGGCGCCCGAGAAGGACATCTTCCACGGCATCGTGATCTCGACCCCGGAGCACGGCCTGCGCTTCGTGGAGGCGGCGGACGTGGCGTCGCTGCACGAGCTCGGCGTGGATCTGCGCATCGACTCGGCGGCGGCGCAGAGTCTGCCCCAGCCGGGCGGCGGCGCGCCGGTGTTCGACGAGGACCCGGGCGAGATGAAAGGCTGGCACCACTGGGTGCACAAGGCGACCATGCGCGGCGACTGGATGCGCGAGCGCTGAGCGCCGGCGCGGCGCCGGCCGGGGCCGGTGCCACAATCGACGCATGAGCGTAGTCACTGACGAGGCCACGGTCGCGGCGGAGTTCGCGGCGCGCTGGGCGCAGCGCGAGGAGCAGCTGCTCTCGCCGCTGGCGGCGCGCTCGTACCCGGCGCTGCGGGCGCGCGCGGAGGACGACTGCTCGCTGCGCACGCCGTTCCAGCGCGACCGCGACAGGATCGTGCACAGCAAGGCGTTTCGCCGGCTGACGCACAAGACGCAGGTGTTCGTGGCGCCGCGCGGCGACCACTACCGCACGCGGCTGACGCACACGCTGGAGGTGACGAGCATCTCGCGCACGGTGGCGCGCGCGCTGGCACTGAACGAGGACCTGGTGGAGGCGATCGGCCTCGGCCACGACCTCGGGCACCCGCCGTTCGGGCACATCGGCGAGGAGGTGCTCGACGGCTGCCTGAAAGAGCGCTTCGGGCGCGACTTCCACCACTACGAGCACTCGCTGCGGATCGTCGACCGCCTCGAGCGCGACGGCGCGGGCCTCAATTTGACCGAGCAGGTGCGCGACGGGATCGCGCGCCACTCCAGCCGCACGCCGATGCCGCAGACGCTGGAGGGGCGGATCGTGCGCGTGATCGACCGCGTGGCGTACATCAACCACGACATCGACGACGCGGTGCGCGCGGGCCTGCTGCGCGAGGAGGAGCTGCCGAGCGAGCCGATCGCGGCGCTCGGCGACAGCGGCTCGGCGCGGATCGACGCGCTGGTGCACGACATGGTCGAGCACTCGCAGCGCGCGGGGGAGATCGTGCAGGGGCCGCTGGCGGGGCCGGCGATGAGCGAGCTGCGCGAGTTCATGTTCGAGCGCGTGTACCTGGGCCCGGCGGTGCGCGCGGAGCACGCGAAGATCGCGGCGGTGCTGCGCAGGCTGTTCGAGCACTACGTCGAGCATCCCGAGCTGCTGCCGGCGGGCGCGGACGGCGACTCGGCGGGCCGGGGCGCTGACGGCGCGCGCGCGGGCGCGGGCGGCGAGCTGGAGCTGGCGGAGCGCGTGACCGACTACCTGGCGG
Organism: Solirubrobacteraceae bacterium; assembly: GCA_052148875.1. Lineage (GTDB taxonomy): Bacteria > Actinomycetota > Thermoleophilia > Solirubrobacterales > Solirubrobacteraceae > Palsa-744. Next base: position 6,910 of record JBKQHH010000170.1, on the reverse strand, counting down.
GGATGACCGACCGCTACTGCATCAGGGAGTACACCGAGCTGCAGGTGCCGCGGGCGTTCGCCCGCTAGCGTAGCGGCCGTGGCGCTGTACACGAACGAGTCCAAGGACCGCGTGCGCGACGCGGTCGACTTCCTCGAGCTGGTGTCCGCGCGCACGGAGCTGCGCCGCGCGGGCCCCGCCCGCTACGAGGGCCTGTGCCCGTTCCACGACGAGCGCACGCCGTCGTTCGGGATCGACCCGGCGCAGAAGGTGTACTACTGCTTCGGCTGCCAGGCCTCGGGCGACGTGTTCACGTTCGTGCAGGAGACGGAGGGCGTGGACTTCAAGGGGGCGCTGGAGCTGCTGGCGGAACGCTACGGCGTGGAGCTGCAGCGCGAGGAGGAGGATCCGAAGGAGGCGGAGCGGCGCAGGCGCAGGGAGCGGCTGCTGGAGCTGCTGTCGCGGACGGCGGCGTACTACGAGCGCTACCTGTGGGAGTCCGAGGAGGCGGCGCGCGCGCGCGAGTACCTGCTGGGCAGGGGCCTTGAGGAGGCGATCCTGAGGGAGTTCCGCGTGGGCTACGCGCCGAGCGCGTGGGACCGCGTGCTGCTGGCGTCGCGCAGGGGCGGCTTCTCGGAGCAGGAGCTGTACGCGACGGGCCTCGCGCAGCGCTCGAAGGAGAACCCTCCCTCCGGGAGGACCCTCCCTGCGGGAGGACAGGCAGGCGGGCGTTTGTACGACCGCTTCCGCTCGCGGATCATGTTCCCGCTGGCTGACGTGCGCGGGCGGGTGCTGGGCTTCGGCGCGCGCGCGATGCGCGAGCAGCAGCGGCCGAAGTACCTGAACACGTCCGACAACGACATCTACCACAAGGGCTCGCACCTGTACGGCGCGGACCTGGCGCGCGCGCACGCGACGAAGGCGGGCGAGGTGATCGTGTGCGAGGGCTACACGGACGTGATCGCGCTGCACCAGGCGGGCATGCGCAACACGGTCGGGCTGATGGGCACGGCGCTGACGGCCGAGCAGGTGGGCGAGCTGGCGCGCATGGCGCAGACGGTGCTGCTGGCGCTGGACGCGGACAGCGCGGGGCAGGAGGCGATGCTGCGCGCGTCGAGCCTCGCGGCCAAGCGCAAGCTGGAGCTGCGCGTGGTGCCGCTGCCGGCGGGAGCGGATCCGGCGGAGCTGGTCCAGCGCGACGGGCCGGAGGCGATGCGCGCGGCGGTGGCGCGCTCGGTGCCGTTCGTGCGCTTCCGCGTCGAGCGCGTGCTCGAGGCGGGCGACGACTCCACGCCGGAGGGCCGCGACCGGATGATCGAGCAGCTGCGCCCGGTGTTCGCGACGCTCGCGCCGAGCGCCATGCGCCTGGAGCTGATGCGGATGGTCTCCAGCCGCCTGGCCCTGCCCGAGAGCCTCGCCGAGCAGCTGCTCGCCGCCGGCGCGGGCCCGCGCGGGGCGCAGACGCAGATGCGGGCGCCGGCCGGCGGCGGAGCCGGGGAGGCGGGCGGCGCGGGCGGTGGAGGCGCACAGCGGCGCGCGAGCGGCTCGGGCGTGGGCGCGTCGGGCCTGTCGCGCCGGGAGGAGACCGAGCGGGCGTTCCTGGCGCTGTGCATCGCCTCGCCCGAGGACGGCGCGGCGGCGCTCGAGGGGCTGGACGTGGACGAGCACTTCTCCAGCGAGCTGCTGCGCCGCGCCGCCAGGCGCCTGCGCGCGGGCGGCCTGCTCGCGCCGATGAGCGACGTCGCCGCCGCCGACGTGCGCCTGGAGGACGACCCGCAGCTGAAGGGCCTGCTCGCCGAGCTGGTGGTGGAAGCCGGACGCGAGCGCTCGGACACGGCCATGCTCGAGGTGCAGCGCCTGCAGCTGGAGCTCGCGCGCGTCGACCGCCAGATCCAGCGCGCGCGCGGGCAGGACGGCGGCGACATCAGCACGCTCGCGCGGCGCAAGGCCGAGGTCAAGCGCGACTTCGACCGCGCGTACGGGAGGGTGCTGGAGCAGACGGGGGATCGGGAGGGGTAGGGGGCGCAGGAAGGGCTGAGGAGCCGGGGTCGGGGCCGGCGCCGGCGTCCGGCCGCGGGTGGCGCGGTGTTACAGCCGTGGTCCTGAGAAGTCACACAGTCGGCACAGATGTCACACACACGAACATATGTTCGTGTGACAATGCAGTGCATGGATCGCGCTTCTTTGGAGCAGCTGCTGGGTCAGGGGCTTTCGCTGGCGGAGATCGGCCGGCGTGTCGGCCGTCACGAAGCGACGGTCAGCTACTGGCTCAAGAAATACGGGCTCGAGGCGGTCAACCAAGGCAAGCATGAGGCCAAGGGTGGCCTGACGCGCGAGGAGCTGGAGCCGCTGGTGGAGGCGGGAATGTCGATCGCGCAGATTGCAGAGGGCGTCGGCCGAAGCATGGGTACGGTGAGGCACTGGCTGGCGAAGTACGGCCTGCGCACGCAGTGTCCGCCCGGCGCCCCCCGACGTCCAGGAGCGCAGAAAGCGCTTGCCGAAGGACTGTCGGAAGCGCTGCTGGTATGTCCCCGGCATGGAGCAGCGGAGCATGTTCGCGACTCCCGCGGGCACTACAGATGCCGACAATGCCGCGTCGAGTCGGTTGCGCGCCGCCGTCGTAAGGTCAAGCAGACACTAGTTACGGAGGCGGGCGGGCGCTGCCGTATGTGCGGCTACGCCCGGTGCGTCGCGGCACTGGAGTTCCATCACCTTGACCCCAAGGAGAAGAAGTTCGGCTTGGCTCAGAGAGCGGCTCGCAGCATCGAAACGCTTCGCGCCGAGGTCCGCAAGTGCGTGCTGCTGTGCTCGAACTGTCACGCTGAGGTGGAGTCTGGATTCGTTGAGATCCCGAGCGATCTTGGCGGGGCGTCGCGGCCTGCTGAAGGGGATGGCCGTGACATGTCGTAGAATGGGCCGAGCTACATCGGCTTTTCCGAGGTAGCACGATCCGGGGTGGCGCAACGGCAGCGCAAGATCCTGTTAAGATCGAGGTTGTGGGTTCGAATCCCACCCCCGGAGCTTGTAGAAAGAGGTTTCCCTGGTAGCTCGGGTCTGTTGGGCGCTCAGCACGTCGCCGCGCCAAGCGATCATCCAACGAGCTTAAGGTCCGCTCGCTCCGCCAGCCCCTCCACGAGGCGCGCGGCGGTCTCCCCGGCGTCGTGCTTGCCGGCCCAAGCCGCGACCTCCCTGGCCCGCGCCCTGATCGCCGGATCCCCGAGCGCGCGCTCGACGGCGAGCCGCAGCGCGCGCGGCGTGACGAACCGCCGCGGGACGCGCACGCCCGCCCCGGCCCAGGCGACGCGGGCGGCGTTCTCGTTCATGTCTCCGACTGCCGGGCAGGCGACGACGGCGCAGCCGCTGGAGAGTGCGCGCACGAGCGTGCCGTGGCCGACGTGGCAGACGACGACGTCGCAGTGGGGCATGGTGCGCGAGTAGGAGACCCAGTCGACGACGCGCGCGTTGGCTGGCACGGACAGCGAGCGGGGGGGCAGGCGCCGGTTGTAGGTGGCGAGCACGCGCACGGGCGCGTCGGCGAGGCCGCGCAGGGCGGCGCGCAGCAGCGTGTGCTCGGAGTCCTGCGCGGTGGAGGGCGCGACGAGCACGAGCGGCGCGTCGGGCGCGACGCCCCCGGAGCCGCCGCGGGGCAGCTCGACGTCGCGCGCGGGCGGCTCCCACATGAGCGGCCCGACGACGTGCACGTGCGCAGGCCAGACGCGCGGGTACTCGAGCTGCGGGAAGGTGGCGACGAGCGCGAGCTGGCGGCTGATCCCCCCGTGGACGTGGTCGAGCGGGGCGAGTCCGACGCGCGCGCGGGTCTGGTTGAGCTCGACGCGGCCGCGCTCGAGCCCCCGGTCGGAGGCGCGCTGGGCCTGGCGCCAGAGCGCGCGTCCGGCTGCTGTGCGCGGCAGGCGCGCGCCGAGCGAGTAGATGGGAAAGCCGGGCGCGCCGTGCGGGTGGACGTGGGGGATGAGCGTGGCGCGCGGGCGGCCGTCGAGCTCGGCGGCGAGCGCGGGGGCGAGCGTGAGGATGTCGGCGACGACGACGTCGGGCGCGAGCTCGCGCACGAGCGGCAGCGTGTCGTGCGTGGCGTGCACGACCGCCTCGTAGAAATCGAGCGGCTCGGGACCTTGGGGAAACACCTGGTACTCGGGGGCGGGGGCGAAGTCCATCCCCTCGGCCTCCACGTGCTGCTGCCAGCGCCGCCAGGTCTGCAGCGTGACGTGGTGCCCGCGGGCGGCGAGCGCGCGCCCGAGGGCGATCATGGGGAACGCGTGGCCGGGGTCGCCGAAGGCGCCGAGCAGCACCCGCCTCGGGGGCCCCGACCCGGGACGGCCCGCGCCCGGAGATGCAGCGCTGCCATCCACGGCGCGTCCGGTCAGGCGGCGAGCTCGGCGAGCAGCCGCAGCTGCTGCAGGCGCTCGGGGGCGGTGAACGCGGTGGGCGTCACCCCGAGCGTGCCGACGCCGGCGTCGCGGTAGACGGCGAGGCGCTCGCGGATGACATCGGCCGGGCCGCACAGCGAGACGGTGTCGATCAGCGCGTCGGGGATCGCGGCCATGGCCTCCTCGCGCTTGCCTTCGAGGTACAGGTTCTGGATCTCCTGGGCCTCGGCCTCGTAGCCGTAGCGCTGGACGAGCTGGTTGTAGAAGTTCTGCTTGCGCGAGCCCATGCCGCCGACGTAGAGGGCGATGAACGGCCGCATGGTGTTGCGCCCGGCCTCGAGGTCGTCGGTGATGCAGAGGCTGACGGTGGGCGCGATGTCGAAGTGCTCGAGCGATTTGCCCGACCGCTCGGCGCCTTCCTGCAGCAGCGGGCGCAGCTCGGAGACGTGCTCGGGCGAGAACAGCGTGGGGATCCAGCCGTCGGCGATCTCGCCGGCGAGGGCGGTGTTCTTGGGGCCGATGGCGGCGAGGTAGATGGGGATGCGCTCCTGCACGGGGGAGATGGTCAGCTTGAGCGCCTTGCCGGGACCGTCGGGGAGCGGCAGCTCGAGCGTCTCGCCGTGGAACTCGACGCGCTCGCGCGCGAGCGCCATGCGCACGACGGCGACGTACTCGCGCGTGCGCTGCAGCTGCTTGGCGAAGCGCTGCCCGTGCCAGCCCTCGGCGACCTGCGGCCCGGAGGAGCCGATGCCGCAGATCATGCGCCCGTTGGAGAGCTGATCGATCGTGGCGGCGGTCATGGCGGTCATCGCGGGCGAGCGGCCTGGCATCTGGAAGATGCCCGCGCCGAGGCGGATCTTGCTGGTCTGCCCGGCGAGCCAGCCGAGCACGGTGGCGGTGTCCGAGCCGTAGGCCTCGGCGGCCCACACGGAGTCGTAGCCCAGCCGCTCGGCCTCCTGGACGATGTTGAGCTGGTCCTCGGAGGTGAGGCCCATGCCCCAGTAGCCGATGTGCACGCCGAGCTTCATGTGCAAGTTTCCTTTCACGGGGAGGGAATCCGTTGCCGGCTGGGAAGGCGTGCCATACGCTTGGCCCCGCACCACCGAGCATTGGCCGGACAGCCAAGACGGCGGTGCACAGCGTATGCGAAACCGCCACCGCCACAGCGCCAGCCCGGTCGAGCGCCTGCGTCTCGCGATCGACTGCCTGCCGGTGGGCACGCGCGAGGCGATGCTGGCGGGCGTGCGCGCGAACGAGCGGATCATCGCGGGCGCTTACGTGGACGGCGAGGGCGGCGTGTGCCCGATGCTGGCGGCGCACCGCGCGGGCGGGCGCACGGACCTGCTGTCGTTCGCGCGCTCGTGGGACCGCTTCACGCGCACGAGCGGCGGCTCGCGGGCGGCGAGCGAGCGCGAGGTGCGCATCCTGGTGGCGCAGCTGCAGGACAGCCTGGCGAGCGCGAGCGCGGTGGACCTGGACGTGGCGATCAAGGAGCACCGCGAGCTCCTGCGACGTGGACGCGTGCGCCCACGTCGCCGGCTCCCGGATGCGGCGGACCCGTCGGGCGAGATCAGGGCCAGGCGCCTGCGCAGGCCGTCGCCGGTGCGACGCCTGGTCGGCGCCGGCGCGTAGCGGCAGAGCAGTCGCTAGAGCGAGTCGCCGGGCCGCACGAACATCATCTCGGGCACGACGCACGCGGGGGAGACCCTGAGCAGGTAGCGCACGGCCTCGGCGATGTCCTCGGGGCGGATCATGTCCTCGGCGGGCACGTGCTCCTTGACGAAGTCGGTCATGGGCGTGTCGACGAACGCGGGGCACAGGGCGGTGGACTTGATGCCGTCGCCGCCGAGCTCCTTGTTCATGGCTTCGGTCCAGCCGACGACGCCGTGCTTGGTGGCGGAGTAGACGGACAGCCACGCCTCGCCGCGCTTGCCGGAGATCGACGAGGTGTTGACGACGAGCGCGTTGCGGTGCTCGCCGGCGGCCTCCTTGAGCAGCGGCACGCACTCGCGGTAGAAGAGGACGATCGAGCGCAGGTTGATGTCGAGCTGCATGTCCAAACGCTTTGTCTCGATGTCGGCGACGGCCTGGCCGACGCCGACGCCGGCGTTGTTGACGAGCACGTCCAGGCGCCCGTAGCGCTCGCGGTGGGTGGCGACGACCCGCTGGATCTCGGTCTCGTCGGAGACGTTCGCGGCGACGCCGTGCACGTCGAGCCCGTCGGCGGCCAGGCGCGCGACGGCGGCCTCGAGCTTCTCGGGCCGCCTGGCGGCCATCGTGACGCCGAACTCCTCCTCGCCGAGCACCCTCGCGATGGCAAGGCCGATGCCGCTGGAAGCTCCGGTGACGATCGCTGCACGCTCTGCTGACATCTGCGGGTCCTCCCCCGGTGTGGTGGGCCGAATCGAAGCAGCCGCTCCAGCGCTGGAGCAGCGCGCGGGAGCATCCCACATCTAGCGCGCGCATTCCGCTGGTAGCGTCTGGGACGCGCGCCCAGCCCACGGGCTGTGCGCGCGGCGGGCCCGTAGCTCAGTTGGTTAGAGCTG
>JBKQHH010000169.1:0-31171 GCA_052148875.1 Solirubrobacteraceae bacterium | reverse complement strand
GCCACCGCCATCGCCTGCGCCGGCACCTTGGCGATGCCGGCCCCCTGCACGAACGTCGTGAGCAGCAGCAGGCTGAAACCCTCGGCCACGAGGCTGACCAGCAGGAAGCGGATCGCCTGCCGGTGCGCGCGACCGCCGCTCGCGTCGAAGGTCCAGTGGCGGTTGAGCACGAAGTTGTTGAGCACCGCCACCAGCCACGCGACGACCGACGCGACGCGGTAGTCGACCCCCGCGGAGTGCACGAACAGCGCGTACACGGCCAGGTTGACGATGAAACCGACCCCGCCCACGAGGCCGAAGCGAACCAGCTGCAGCCAGTTGGCCGGCCGGCGCATCCCGTGGAGCAGGCGGACATGCGGCCGGATCTCCACGGCCGAGGCTTCCTCGCGCATCGCATCAGGTTAGCGGCCCGTCCCGGCGGACGGGGTCGCTAGCCTAGGCATATGACCTTCACGCGGAAGGCGATCGCGGCGATCGGCTGCCTGCTTGCCGCCGGCGCGCTCGCCGCCTGCGGCGAAGCCACGGTGGGCACCGGCACGACGGCGTCCAAGCCGGGGGCCACGCCGGACCCGCCGAGCGCCAAGTCCGATCCACCCGGCGGCGCCGTGAAGGACCCGGCGAGCACGCCGGCCACCGCCCGGGACCCGGCGAGCACGCCGGCCACCGCCCGGGACCCGTCGGGGGTCGCCAAGGAGGTCGCCGACCCGCTGGAAGCCGACAGCTATCCCGCCCCTGCCTCTGTCAAGCACGCGAGCGCCGCGACGCCCGCGAAGGCCGGCGAAGCGATCGTCGCCGCGGGCGCGCCCTCCAACGCCGAAATCCGCAGCGAGCTCAAGCGGATGCAGGCGGTGGAACGCAGCGCCAGGCAGACGCAGCATCTGGCGCTGACGCCGGTCCCCGGCGGCGAGTCGATCGGCGGCAACGGCACGATCCCGATCCCCGCGGGCGTCCCCGAAGTCGTCCAGAAGGTGATCGCCGGCGCGAACGAGATCGCCGACTTCCCCTACGTCTACGGCGGCGGGCACGCGTCGTTCGTGGACAACGCCTACGACTGCTCGGGCTCGGTCAGCTACGCGCTCGCCGCCGGCGGGCTGCTGAGCGCGCCGGAGACCTCGGGCCAGTTGGAGAGCTGGGGCGCGCCCGGCCCCGGCAGGTACATCACCGTGTACGCCAACGCCGGTCACACGTACATGTACGTCGACGGGATCCTCTACGACACGGCCGGGCGCAGCGGGGTGTACGCCTCCCGCTGGCAGGTGCAGCCCACCGACAACGCCGGCTACGTCGTGCGCCACTGGCCCGGGCTGTAGCCGTGCCGGTCGCGCTCACGCACCTCGCGAGCGTCGCGCTCTCCCTGCCGCTGGCCCTCGGCGGGGAAGCGGAAACGTCCAACAACGTCGGGCTGGGCGTGATCTCGGTGGTGTCGATCGCGCTCGGCTACGTGGGGCTGTTCGCGCTGTGGTTCTTCGTCTTCCGCGACAAGTCGCGCTCGAAGCGCAAGAAGGACTCCTCCGACTGAAGGTCGGGCGGCGCGACGGAGGGGGCGCCCGTCAGGCGGTGAGCGTGGCGGTGCTGAGCACGATCGTCGTCGTCGGGGTGGTCGTGGCGGCATTGCGCACGATCAGACGCAGCATCAGCGAGACCTTGCGCACGCGCCCCAGGCGCTTGGCCGTGCTCTTGGAGAACTGGATGTGCACCGCGCTGTGCCCTCCCTTGGTCGTCACCAGGATCGCTTTCGCGATCACGACCTCGGCGGGCGAGCCGGCCGGCAGCCCGGTGGCCGGTGCGCCGCCGATTCCCAGGCGGCGCGCGACCGCTCGGCTGAGCAGGACCTCGAAGTGCCCTGCGACCTGCTCGTTGACCGAATAGCTGACGACCAGGCCCTTGCGCAGCGCCGTTCGCAGGCTCTGGCGTACGATCGACGCGGCGGCGATCGGGGCGGGCACGACGCCGTGGCCGGCGGAGGACCCCGTGCCCGGCGTCGTCGACCCGCCGGAGCCGCCCGAGCCTGGCTGCGACGGGCCGTCGACGGTCATCTGGTGGGTGACGCTGGCGGTGTTGCCGCCCACGTCCCTGACGGTGAGTGTCACGTCGTAGGTCCCGCCGTACCGGTAGGCGTGGAACACGCTCGCCGCGCAGGGACTCAGGAAGGGCGTTTCGCATGTCGGCGATCCTGGTGCATAGCCGGAGACTTCGGGGGTGCCGTCGCCGAAGTTCCACGTGTACGTCGCGTAGGTCGGCTGCGGCGAGCCTCCGGCGGAGTAGCCGATCGCGGCATCCAGGGCGATGTCGGACTCCATGCCGTCGAAGCCGACGACTTCTCCCGAGTCGACGGGGTTCGGGGCGGTGAATTTGGGCACGAGGTTGACGTTGTGGAGGCACGCTACGCCCGGGTACGGAAGCCGGTAGGCGGCGAGGCTGAAGGCGTCGTTGAGGTAGTAGTTCTGTCCCGTCAGCGTCTGGTCGTAGAGCGTGCCGGCGAGGGTTTCTTCATTGGCGGCGACGCTGCCGCCGAGCGCGGGCCCGAACAGGAAGCGGCACTCGTCCGTGTTCTCGTAGTGGTCTGCGTCCTGCCAGGCGTTCAGCAGCGGGTCGGTCACCATGTCCTGCTGCTCGAGGCCGATCTGACCGATGATCAGATCGGACAGTCCGTAGTCGCACGTGCCGTCGGTCTCAGGGCAGGGCGTCTGCTGGTTGGGCTCCTCCTCGTGCGGGCCTTCCCTGATTTCGCTCGCTTCGACTTCTGCTTTTTCTTCTTTGTCCATTTTTTTGAACGCTTCTTTTTCCGCTTCGTTTTTTTCCTTCGCTTTCTCCCATTCGTATCCGTGCTTGCCCGCAGGGTTCAGTCCGCCGTCCTGGCATTCCAAGCCGGGCCTGCGGTCGCTCGCTTCGCGCAGCTTGCCGTCGCCGTAACCGCCCGCCGTCCAGGGGATGACCGCGTAGACGATCGTGTTGGCGCCACCCGTCGGCAGTTCTGGGTTGATGGCGGCGTGATAGCTGCAGAAGCTGTTGTCGTAGCTTTCTTCTTCGATGACTCCCGAGTAGTCCGAGCAGTGACCAGTGGCCCCGCCACCGTCGAGGCAGACGGTCACGCCGGGGGGCGTGAGCAGGTAGTAGACATTGCCGAGGCCCTTGGGGAGGCCTTGCTGCGCGATGTAGGCTTCCAGCTCGGTCGCCACCTGGGCGCTCGTCAGGCAGACGGCGGTGGGCGAGCCGCCGAATTCCCGGGGGATCTGGTCCACGAGCGCGAACGGGGCCGGGTCGGTGCAGCCGGAGACCGGGTACGGGTGGTGGTCTTCCGCCGAGCCCTTGTAACTCTGAGCGAAGCTGGCGGGCCGGTTGGACTTGTCGGTGTACTGCGTGTCAACCGCGAAGACGCTTGCGAGCGTGCCGCTAGCCGCTCCCGCGCTCTGGAGGTAGGTGTCGATCGCGCTCTGCCATTCGCTCCAGTAGTGGGCCGTCGGGTCCCAGTAGATCGCGTAGACGCCCGTGCCGTGCAGCACCGGGTTGCCGCCGGCGTTGGCGTAGCTCTTCGCTTCCCCTCCTTCGAAGTACGCATCGGTGATGCGCGGCTGCAGGCCGACGGTGCTCGGGCCAACCGTCGTCACGACGGCCCCAGCTGGCGCGGCCGTGAGCAGCGCGGCGGCAAGGGTCGTAGCGAGGCCGCTTGCGAGGGTGAGGCGCCGCATCGGGCGCAGACGGCTCAGCGAAGAGAGCAAGCGCGCAAAGATGGTCACGAGGCTCTCATCGGCAGGGGCGGTCCGTTGCCTTAGCCCGCTGGACGGCCCTTCGAGACGTCGGGGGAGCGCCTCGTTGCAGCGCACGCGCTCCCCCCGCTCGCGCGGCCCGCCAATCCGTCCACGAGATGACCGAGTCCGACAGCAGCCGGAGCGCGCGCCCGATCCCTGGCCCAGGGCGCGGTCGTGCATGCGCTCACCAACGAAGCCAAGGCGATATCGCGTGACCGACGACCCAATCCCCGACCTGCGATCCGAACCCGACCCGCGGCTTGGACCTGCCTGGCGGTCCGCCCGGTTGGCGGGCGCGCGCCGGCGCATGAGGGCGATCGCGCGGGGGCACAGGAGCTTCTGGGCCGTGGTCACCGTGCTGCTGGTGCTCGGGGGGATGCTCGCATCGGCGCTCGGCGCCCGCGCGATGGCCCACTCGGACGCCGACAAGGCGCGGCTGGCGTTCCACCTGGCCTCGGCGGAGATCGCCTCGACCCTCACGCTCGCGATCCAGCACGAGGAAGACCTGATCGTCAGTGGGAGCGCGTTCATCTCCGGCAACCCCGGCGCGTCCGCGGCCGACTTCGACAGGTGGGCCGAAGCGGTGCGCGCGATGCGCCGCTACCCCGAGCTCCAGAACATCGGCCTGGTGAAGCTCGTGCCGGCGTCGCAGCTGGAGGAGTTCGAGGCACGGCTCGCCGCCGACCCCATGCGTCCGCTGGGACCGGAGTCCGCCGGGCAGGAGGGCCCCCTGGAAATCGTGCCGGCGGGCAACAGGCCGTACTACTGCCTGGCGGTGGCGGGACTGACCAGGAGCGCCGCGAGCTACCTGCCCGCGGGCCTGGACTACTGCGCGATCGCGCCGACGCTGTACAGCGCCCGCGACAAGGGCCTTGCGGACTACGCGCCGACCGCCGGGCGCAACGGGACCCAGCTCGGGATCGAGACGCCCGTCTACCGCGGCGGGGTGACGCCGACCACGGTGGCCGCCCGCCGGCGCCTGTTCGTGGGCTGGCTCGGCGAGCTGATCGAGCCGGGCGTGGTGCTGGCGAGAGCGCTCGAAGGCCATCCGAACGTCGCCGTGCGCTTCCGCTACGAATCGGGGCACTCGCACGTCGTGTTCACGAGCGGCACCGCGCCGGCCGGCGCGCAGAGCACGCAGATCGCGCTCGGCAACGGCTGGACGGTGCAGACCTTCAGCGCGGCCGCCTCCGCGGGCGTGGCCGACAGCGGGCACCCGCTGACGCTGCTGATCGGGGGGATCCTGCTGAGCGGGATGCTCGGCCTGCTGGTGCTGGTGCTCGCGACCGGGCGCACCCGCGCGCTGTCGCTCGTGCGCGAGAAGACGCGCGAGCTCTCCCACCTGGCGCTCCACGACCCGCTCACCGGCCTGCCCAACCGCGCGCTCGTGCTCGATCGCGCCGAGCAGATGCTCGCGCGCACGGCGCGCCAGCCGGGGGCGGTGGCCGGTGCTCTGTACATCGACGTCGACGGCTTCAAGCACGTCAACGACAACCTCGGGCACGCGGCCGGAGACCGGCTCCTGCGGATCACGGGGGAAAGGCTGCAGAGCACGGTGCGCGACCAGGACACCGTCGGGCGGCTGGGCGGAGACGAGTTCGTCGTGCTGGTCGAGACGACGCCCGACGAGGCGACGCCGGACGTCCTCGCCGACCGCCTCACCGAGGCGCTGCGCGCGCCGGTCGAGCTCGGCGACGCCGGCAAGTCGTTCTCGATCACCGCGAGCATCGGCGTGGCGATCGGCCACTACTCCACGCCGGATGAGCTGCTGCGCGACGCCGACCTCGCCCTGTACGCGGCCAAGGCCGCGGGCAAGGACCGCTATGCGCTTTACGACGCGGGCCTATACGCGGACGCGGAGGGTCGCCTGGACCTCGAATCCGATCTGAGCGCGGCCGTGGAGGAGGACCAGCTGTTCCTGGTCTACCAGCCGATCTTCGATCTGACCAGCCAGCGGGTGGTCAGCGTCGAGGCGCTCGTGCGCTGGCGCCATCCGCAGCGGGGCATCGTGCCCCCCGCGAGCTTCATCCCGCTGGCCGAGGAGAGCAGGCTGATCGTCCCGATCGGCCGCTGGGTGCTCGAGGAGGCCTGCCGCCAGGCCGCCGCATGGAGCGCGGAAGGGCTCGAGCTCGGCATCTCCGTCAACGTGTCCGCCTACCAGCTCAACCGCAGGGAATTCGCCGAGGACGTCCACCGGGCGCTGCAGAGCTCCGGGATAGCGCCCTCGTCGCTGACGCTCGAGATCACCGAGACCGCGCTCGTGCGCGACGTGCCGGCGGCGTGCGAGCGCCTGGAGGAGGTCAAGGCGCTGGGCGTGCGCGTCGCGATCGACGACTTCGGCACGGGCTACGCGTCGCTCTCGCATCTGCAGCGCCTGCCGGTCGACATCCTCAAGATCGACAGGAGCTTCGTGGCCGCGTTGAACCACGGCGGCCAGAGCCGCGAGCTGCTCGCGGCGATCCTCGGCGTGGGCCAGTCGCTGTCGCTGAGCGTGGTCGCCGAGGGCATCGAGGAGCACGAGCAGCGGATCACGCTCGAAGAGATGGGCTGCGAGATGGCCCAGGGCTTCCTGCTCGGCCACCCCGGCGCGCCGCGCGAGATCAGGGAACTGCTCGCAGACCGCGCGCTCAGGCGCCCCGTCGGCTCCCCCGCCGGCTGAGCGGCCGCACCCCGGCGCGCCGCGCGCGCACCACCCCGTCGCGACGCCCCGGTGCCATCATGTTGGCGAGCGCATGGGGAGCATCACCGACCATGAGGCGGAGCAGATCGCGAACGCCAACGCCACGGGGCGCACGCCGGTCGTGTTCATACACGGCCTGTGGCTGCTCCCGAGCAGCTGGGGGCGCTGGGCGGAGCTGTTCGAGCAGGAGGGCTACGCGGCGCTGACGCCCGCCTGGCCGGACGACCCCCAGACGGTCGAGCAGGCGCGCGCCAACCCCGAGGTGTTCGCCGGCAAGACCGTCGGGCGGGTGGCTGACCACCTCGACGAGGTGCTCGGCGGGCTGGAGCGCAAGCCCGCGCTCATCGGGCACTCCTTCGGCGGGCTGCTCGCGCAGATCCTCGCCGGACGCGGCCTCGCGGAGGTGTGCGTGGCGATCGACCCGGCGCCGTTTCGCGGCGTGCTGCCACTGCCGATCTCCGCGCTGCGCTCCGCGCTCCCGGTGCTCGCCAACCCACTCAACCGCAGGCGCGCGGTGGCGCTCACCTACGCGCAGTTCCACTTCGCGTTCGCCAACGCCGTCAGCGAGCTGGAGGCCCGGGATCTGTACGAGACATATGCCGTGCCGGGACCGGGCGCGCCGCTCTTCCAGGCCGCGATGGCCAACGTGAACCCGTGGACGCAGGCAAAGGTCGACAGCGCCAACCCCGCCCGCGGCCCGCTGCTGGTCATCTCCGGCGAGAGGGACCACACGGTGCCGTGGGCGATCGCCAACGCCTCCTACAAGCGGCAGGCGCGCAACCCCGGCGTGACGGAGATCGCCGAGATCCCCGGCCGCGGGCACGCGCTGACGATCGACGGCGGCTGGCGCGAGGTCGCCGACACGACGCTCGCGTTCGTCAAGCGCTTCACGTAGGGCGGCGCCTCAGGCGCTGGTCGGCTGGTCCTCGCCCGCGCGCGCGTCGAGCTGGCGCAGATGCGCCTGCACGTTCTCGTCGCGCTCGAGCCGCGCGTCGCCGAGCGGGCCGAGGATGCCGCGCAGCACGGACATCACGACCCAGCGGCGCGGCTGGATGATGCGCGGCTGGCGGCGCTCGATCCCGTGCACGATCGCCTCCCCGGCGGCGCTCGGGGGCAGGCGCTTGTGCAGCGGCTTGGGCAGCGACGTCATCATGTCCTTCACGAGCGGGTCGCGGTCGAGGCCCTGGTGGACCATCTCGGTGTCGATGAAGCCGAGGTACGCGACGCTCGCGCTGGCGCCGTGCTGGACTAGCTCCACCCGCAGCGCGCGGCCGAACTGCTCCACCGCGGCCTTGCTCATCGCGTAGGGAACCTCGCCGATGCCGTTCATGAACGCGTAGATCGAGGAGATCACCACGACGTGCCCCTGGCGGCGCACGATCTCCGGCAGCGCCGCGTCGACCGTCCGGTAGACGCCCATCAGGTTGACGTCGAGCACGCGCTCGAACGTCTCCGTGTGGTACGCGCGGAAGGTGGCCACGCGCGCGGCGATGCCGGCGTTGGCGACGACCACGTCCAGGCCACCGAAGCGCTCGACCGCGACGGCGACGGCGCGCTGCATGGCGCCGCGGTCGGTGACGTCGCCGCCGATGCCGACGGCCCTGGTGTCGTGCAGCTGCGCGGCCGCCGCGGCCGCCGCGTCGGCGTGCACGTCGACGATCACCACCGATGCGCCGCGCGCGATCAGCGCCCGCGCGGTGGCAAAGCCGATGCCGCGGGCGCCGCCGGTGACCAGGGCGGCCTTGCCGTTGAGCTCGTAGCGCGCCACGGCCGGGACTCTACGCGTACGAGCGTCGCGGCGATTGCGAAGGAGGCGCGCGTGCCAGCCCGTAGAGTGGCTGGCGTTTATGACTGCCACCGACACCCAGGTCGCCGTCATCGGGGGAGGGGTCGTCGGCTGCGCCGTCGCGCACGCGCTCGCGCGGCGCGGTGTGGAGGTGGTGCTGCTCGAGGCCGAGCTCGGCCTGGCGCTGGGCGCGAGCGGCGCCAACTCGGGCATCCTGCACACCGGCTTCGACTCCATCCCCGGCGAGCTCGAGACGCGGCTGATCCTACGCGCTGCCGCGCTGCGCGAGGAGCTGCTGGACGAGCTGGGGGTGAGCGTGTGGCGCTGCGGCGCAGTGCTGACACCTGGCGGCGAGGAGGAGCGCGCGGCGGTCGCGCGGCTGGCTGAGAACGCGCGTGACAACGGCGTGGAGGCTCACCTCGGAGAGGACGGCTCGCTGAGCGTGCCCGGCGAGACGGTCAGCGATCCCGTCGCGTTCGTGCATGCGCTGGCGGGCGCGGCGCAGGCGGGCGGCGCGACCATCGTCCTCGGCGCGCGCGTGAGCGGGCTCGCGCTGGCGGGCGGCGGACGGGCCGGGCACACGGGCGGCGGCGACCTCGTTGTGACGCTCGAGACGGGCGAACGGCTGCACGTGCGGGCGGCGGTCAACTGCGCGGGACTGCACGCGGACGAGCTCGCGCGCGCCGCCGGCGACGATCTCCTCGAGGTGTATCCGCGCAAGGGCGAGTTCCTCGTGTTCGAGGCGCCGCAGGACCCGCCGCTGGAGCGGATCCTGCTGCCGGTGCCCTCCGCGCTCGGCAAGGGCGTGCTCGTGTTCCCGACGCTCGATCGCCGCGCGGTGATCGCCGGGCCGACCGCGCGCGAGCGCGAGGACAAGCGCGACCGCTCGGTCGAGGCGGACGCGGCGGAGCTGATCGCGGCGAAGGCGCGGCGCATGTACCCCGCGCTGGAGGGGCTCGAGCCGATCGGCTCCTACGCCGGCCTGCGCCCAGCGGGGCGCGACGCCAACTACATGATCGAGCACTCGCGCGCGATGCCCGCGCTCGTCCACGTCGCGGCGATCCGCTCTACTGGCCTGTCGGCGTCGCTGGCGATCGGCGAGCACGTGGTCGCGATGCTCGCCGACGGCGGCGCGATCGCGCCCGGCCCGGCGCGGGCGCTGCCCACACCCGCACAGCCCGCGCCCGCCGATCGCTGGTGGGAGCGCGCGGCACGCATCAGCCAGACCTCGGCCGCGCAGCCCGGATCCGCCGAATCGTCGCTCTCGCCGTGAGCTCGGGGCTGCTGCTGGGCATCGACGAGGGCACCACCGCCGTAAAGGCCGCCCTGTTCGACCTCGATCTGCGCCCCGTCGCGGAGGCGCGCCGACCGGTGCCCGTCACGCACCCGCAGCTTGGCTGGGTCGAGCAGGACCCGGAGCTGATCGTGCAGGCGGTCGTGGAGGCGGTCGCGGAGGTGCTCGAGCACGCCCACGGGCGGGAGATTTTGGCGGCGGGCCTCGACCACCAGGGCGAGTCGGTGCTCGCATGGGACGCGGAGAGCGGGCGCGCGCTGACGCCTGTGGTGGTGTGGCAGGACAAGCGCCAGGAAGCGCTGCTAGCCGAGCTCGGGGGCGCCGCGGGGGATGGCGATCGCATCGTGGAGCGCTCGGGCCTGCCGCTCGACCCGTACTTCTCGGCCGGCAAGCTCGCGTGGCTGCTCGCCAACGACGACGCCGTGCGGGGGGCGCGCGATGCGGGCACGCTGCGGCTGGGCACGGTCGACGCGTTTCTGGTCGATCGCCTGGGCGGGCGCTTCGCCACGGACCTGTCGACTGCGTCGCGTACGCAGCTGCTCGCCGCCGGCGGGCGCGACTGGGACGAGGAGCTGCTGAGCGCGTTCGGCGTGCGGCGCGAGTGGCTGCCCGCGCTCGGTCCGACCTTCGGTGCGCTGGGCGAGCTGCGCCACGAGCGCTGGCCGGTGGCGCTGCCGCTGGCGGCTCAGCTCGTCGACCAGCAGGCCGCGCTCGCCGGCTCGGGCGCCGTGCGCGCCGGCGAGCTGAAGGCGACGTACGGGACGGGCGTGTTCGTGCTCGGCCGCACAGCGGAGCCGGTGCTCGCGAGCGGCCTGCTGCCGACCGTCGCCTGGGCCGCGCCGGGCGCGGGCGGTGGCGTGGGCGAGGTCTCCCATGCCCTGGACGGGGGCGTGTTTGCCGCCGGGTCGCTGCTCGACTGGCTGGCGCAGGGTCTGGGCTTGGCGAGCGATGCGCCCACCCTTGCGGCGGCTGCGGCGACCGTCCCCGACAGCGCGGGCGTGATCGTGCTCCCTGCGCTCGCGGGCCTGGGCGCGCCGTGGTGGCGCCCCGACGCTCACGGGGTGATCGCCGGGCTGCACCCGGGTGTCCGCCCGGCGCACGTGGGTCGAGCCGCGCTGGAGGCGATCGCGTCGCGCGTGGCTGACATCGTGGAGGCAGTGATCGAGCACACACCGGCGCGCAGTCTGCGGGTGGACGGCGGCCTCACGAACGACGAGACGCTGCTGCAGATCCAGGCCGACGCGCTCGGCCTCGCTCTGACTGTCGGACGCGCCGACACGACCGTGCTCGGCGCCGCGATGCTCGCCGGTGTCGGCGCGGGGCTGTTCGCGAGCGTTGACGAAGCGGCGCAGCGGCTGCCGCAGGGACGCGTGATCCAGCCGCGCGTGGATACACCCGAGCGCCTGGCCGGTCGCACACGCTGGCGGACGTTTGTTCAAGCCAGCACAGGGCTGTGAGGCACTCCCCGTCCCAAGCCGGACGACGGGGCTCGAGCCCGTTCTCGGCATGAGTCCGCTGAGATTCACACAAGCACCAGGGGCGAACGCTGGGCTGGCTGATCAGCTGATTGTGACCGTCTCGCGTTCTCGCTTTCGCCCGTGTATGAGCGTCAACGTGTAGCTTCCCTTGCCGATGCGCCGCGCAGGGGTCAACAGCAGTTTGGTTTGCTTGGCCGAGCCTACGGCTGACCCCGTCGCGTAGACGACTTTCCCGCGCGAGAGCACCGCCGCAAACGAAGCCCCAGCAGTCACAATCGTAATCGGGGAGCTCGTCAACTTGGTCGTGCACTTATGGGCGGTGTTCTCGCTCTTACCTTTGATTGTGGTGACCGCTTTACATATGACGAGCTCAACTGAGCCGCTCTTGCCGGTGAGGCCCTGGGGACCGGCCTCACCAGGGAGGCCAGCCGGGCCCTGCGGGCCGGTCTCACCAGTGGGGCCGGCGGGACCCGGTGGGCCTGTCGCTCCTATCGGGCCAACAGACCCGCTTTGCGTCACACCGATGCCGCTGAGTGCAACCGTTGGAGCTGGATAAGGTGCGTTGTTGGCGCCGAAGCTCAACAACGCCGTGCGCGGCTCGGCCGCAGCCGCGGTGAACCGCACTCCGATCCAACAGTCTTGCCCAGGCTGAAGGGTCTGTTCATCGCAAAGATCATCGCCGCTCGGGATCGCAAAATCGCCCGCGTTAGCACCGCCGATCTGCGCCCCGCCGCTGAAGGTCAAAGGCGCCTGTCCTGCATCCTGCACCGGCAGCCAAAGGACCGGGCCGGGCTGTCCCACTGTCTGCGAGCCGAAGCTCATGCTCAGCGGACTCGAGATCCGCGGCGAGACGAGCGCCCACGCGCCGCCGATCTCACCGCTTTCTTCCGCTCCGCCGATCAGTGCAGTATCGCCGTCGGAGGACAGCGCCACGCTTATCCCGAAGGCGCCGGCACCTCTCTCTTCGCTTCCCGTGAGCTTTGGTCCCTGCTGCGTCCAGGTCGTCCCAGAGCGCGTAAACACCCACGCGGCCCCGATCTCGCCGTTGTCGTTAAAGCCACCGATCAGTGCTGTGTCGCCCCCAGAGGACAGGGCCACTGAGTAGCCAAAGTCGCCGGCGCCGATCTCTTCGCCGCCCGTGAGCTTCGGTCCCTGCTGTGTCCAGGTCGACCCAGAGCGCGTAAACACCCACGCGGCTCCTATTCCATGCTGCGACGGCTGTTTGTTATCTTTATACCCACCGATGAGCGCGGTGTTACCTTCTGCGGAGAGGGCAACTGCGAGACCAAATGTGCCTTCGCCGATCTCTTCGCCTCCTTTGAGCTTCGAGCCCTGCTGCGTCCAGGTCGACCCAGACCGCGTAAACACCCACACCGCGCCAACGCCGTCATCAAAGGGGGCGCCAATCAGTGCCGTGTTGCCATTGGAGGACAGGGCCACGCTCTCTCCAAAGTCGCCAGCGCCGCTCTCGCCACCCCCGGTGAGCTTCGACCCCTGCTGCGTCCAGGTCGACCCAGACCGCATGAACACCCACACCGCGCCAACGCTACTGTTATCGCCGTCACCTCCGACCAGCGCCGTGTTGCCATCGGAGGACAGCGCCACGCTGTCACCGAACCCACCGTATTCGCCGCTCTCTCCTGCGCCTGTGAGCTTTGGACCCTGCTGCGTCCAGGTCGCCCCCGAGCGCGTGAACACCCATGCCGCCCCTTCGCTGCCGCTGACGCTGTTGCCGCCGATCAGGGCGGTTTCTCCGTTGGAGGACAGCGCAACGCTCTTGCCGAACTCATCGTTGCCGCCCTCTTCGCTGCCTGTGAGCTTCTCGCCCTGCTGCGTCCAGATCGAGCCCGAGCGCGTGAACACCCATGCCGCGCCGATTCCCTCCGCCCCGTTTCCTTGGTCGTCGGGGCCCCCGACCAGCGCCGTGTTGCCGTCGGCGGACAGCGCCACGCTGAAGCCGAATCGCGCCTCGCCGCTCTCTCCGCCGCCGGTGAACTCTTCGCCCTGTTGGATAAAGGGGTCGATCCGCAGCGGGTAGCGAGCACCCCGATCCCACACCCGCACCAGAAGCCGGCCGCCGCGCAGCTGCAGCGCGACCGGTAGCCGTTGCCCGCGCGCACCGGTAGCCATCAGCCCGCCGTAGCGCAACGCCACCCGGCCGGACCGTGTCAGGAACTCTACCTGCGACCCGGTCTGCTCAGGGCGAAGCGAGCCTTGCAGCCCGAATCCCAGGGTCAGTGGTCCGGTGCCGCCCATCGGCCGGCGCTGAAGCATGAATCCCTGCTCTATCCCCAACGGACCAGCCGCATACCATTCTGAGAGCAAGCTGCGGTCGTACACGACGTGATTCACGCGCGCGACCGGTGACACGATGTCCGATGGACTCAGCCGGCCATTGCGGCCGAGCCCAAGAAACGTCAGCGACAGCGAAGCCCCATCGGTGCGGATATCGACCCCGCCTGTGCCTATCTGTGCAACGACTCCCCCTCCACCCAGCCGATAGCCGTGCCCAGAACGCCGCGCAGCGAATGCCGACTCAGCAGTGCCAAGCGTCGCCGAGATAACTGACTGCGCCTGTACCGGCAGTGACTCTATCCGCCGCAACGCAACGGCACCCGTCAAATCATGACGGCCGGCGGGCGTCCACTGCGAGACCCGAACCAACAGCAGTACCAGCACCACCCCCGCCAGCACCAATACAGCGAACCAAGCGGCCCAACGACCAAGGCCCCCGCCCGCGCTCAACCCGATTCGCGCCAACCCCTGATCCTCTATAGCTCTCAGCTCCTTTGCTTAGACACCACGCTGTGTCTGCTCTCCCAGCCCGACGGTAGATGACACCGACAACCCGCCGTGGCTGGGTGTGCGCGCCCAAGCATTAGCTGATTACGGAATAGGTCCAAAAATTAGCTTGTGGCGCTTATGAATTGCGAGCGGCGTTTCTGACTCTCTCGCACTTGTGATGCGCCTGCACTCAGGCGTCGCTTCGAGAATCTCCGTAGAACTCATTCCCGTACCGGTAGCCTCGCGTCTGCTCGCCGCCTAGCCTAGACCCACCCTACTCCGCATTCACCTCATAGCCTGCGGCAGCTAGCGCGGCGAGCACCTCCTCCGTGTGACCCGGCCCGCGGGTCTCCAGTGTCAGCTCCACGCCCGTCTCGCGCACGTGCAGGGGGACCGCTTCGCGTACGTGCGCCACCGTCACCAGGTTCGCGCGGGCGCGGGCGACCAGGTCCAGCAGCTCCGCCAGGCCGCCCGGGCGGTCGGGCACGCGCGTGAAGATGCGCACGCGGCGGCCCTCCTCCGTTTCGTGACGCAGCAGCAGGCCCGCCAGCAGGCCGCTGTCGACGTTGCCGCCCGACACGATCGCCACCGTCGTTCCCGCGATCGGCTCCAGGCGCCCGCCCAGGATCGCCGCCACCGCCACCGCGCCCGCGCCCTCCGCCACGAGCTTCGCGTGCTCCGCCAGGAACACCATCGCGCCCGCGATCTCCTCCTCGGTCACCGTCTCCAGGCCGTACAGCAGCTCGCGCAGCAGCGGCAGCGTCAGCGCGCCCGGGCGCTTGATCGCGATGCCATCCGCGATCGTCGCGCCCGCCGCAAGATCGACCGCCTCCGCCGAGCCGCCGCCCTCCTTCAGCGCCTGCACGTACGGCGCGCACGCGCGCGCCTGCACGCCCACCAGCTGCACGTCCGCTCCCGCGCGGCGCAGCGCGAGGCCGATCCCGCTCGCCAGGCCGCCGCCGCCCACCGGCACCACCACGCGCGCCAGATCCGGCACGTCATCCAGCAGCTCCAGCGCCAGCGTGCCCTGGCCCGCGATCACGTCCAGGTCGTCGAACGGGTGCACGAGCGCGGCGCCCGAACTCTCCGCGCGCTCGCGAGCCAGACCGAGCGCCTCGTCCACCGACGCGCCATCCAACTCAACATCCGCTCCCAGTCGTTCCACCGCCGCCACCTTCGACACCGACGCGTCGCGCGGCATGAACACCTCGCAGCCCACGCCCCGCAGGCGCGCCGCCTGCGCCACCGCGCGCGCGTGGTTGCCCGCGCTCGCCGTCACCAGCCCCGACGACGCGCGCTCGCCCAGCGCCGCCACCTTGTTCAGCGCGCCGCGCAGCTTGAACGACCCCGTTCCCTGCAGGCACTCCGCCTTCAGCGCCACCGCCGTGCCCGCCGCCTCCGCCACCTCCGCGCACGCGATCGTCGGGGTCCGCACGGCCGCGTCCAGGATCGCGCGCCGGGCGCCGTCCAGGTCCGCCCGCGCGATCAGATCGGCCGCCGTGCGCGGGTGGAATGGGTCCCCGCCCGCCCTCGCGGCCACATCGCCCGTGCTCATGGTGTTGAAGGTATAGGTTGCATGCCTTATGGCGCAACGGTACGTTGCACACGTGAGCAGGCTGGAGGAGATCCTGCACCATCTGGAGCCCGAGCTCGGCCCGCTGGCGGGCGAGCCCGTGCCGCTCTCCGGCGGCATCACCAACCATAACTTCCGCGTCACGCTCGGCGGCGCCGACTGCGTCGTGCGCGTGCACGGCAAGGACACCGACCTGCTCGGCATCGACCGCCACGCCGAGCGCCTCGCCAGCGAGACCGCCGCCGGGCTCGCGATCGCGCCCGCGCTGCTCGCCGCGCGCGAGGACTGCCTGGTCACGCGCTTCGTGCCCAGCGATCCCGTCGACGCGCGTGAGATCGCCGAGCGCGCCGGGGAGCTCGCGCGCGCCCTGCGCGCCTTCCACGACTCGCCCGCCGTCCTCCCGGCGCGCTTCTGGGTGCCCGACCTGCTCGAGGACTACGCCACGCGGATCCACGCGCGCGGCGTGCGCCTGCCGGCCGCCTACGGCGAGGCCGCCGCCGTCGCCGCGCGCATCGCCGTCGCCCTGTCGCCGTGGCGCGCGCGCCCCTGCCACAACGATCTGCTCGCCAGCAACATCATCCGCGCCCGCGATGGCGACGGGGCCCTGCTGATCGTCGACTGGGAGTACGCCGGCATGGGCCACCCCTGCTTCGACCTCGGCAACCTGTCCGTCAACAACGAATTCGGCGACGCCGACGACGAGCGCCTGCTGCGCGCCTACCACGGCGAACCTCCCTCCGACGCTCGCCGCGCCGAGCTCGCGCTGATGCGCATCCTCTCCGACGCGCGCGAGGCCGCCTGGGGCGTCGTGCAGGCGGAGGTCTCCGAGCTCGACTTCGACTTCGATCGCTACGCACGCACGCACTTCGAGCGCCTGCGCGCCGCCGTCGGGCAGCCGCAACTGGAGGAATGGCTTGCCGCCGCGGGGGCGGGCGCGCGGGAGGAGCACGGTGGCCCGGCCGCGTGAGCTCCCCGACCGCGCGCGCGTGGTCATCATCGGCGGCGGCGTCGGCGGCGCCTCGATCGCCCACCACCTCGCCAAGCTCGGCGAGCGCGACGTCGTGCTGCTCGACCGCAGCGAGCTCACCAGCGGCTCCACCTTCCACTCCGCCGGACTCGTCGGCCAGCTGCGATCGAGCGTCTCGCTGACGCGCATGATGATGGACTCCGTCGAGCTCTACCGCACGCTCGACTGCGGCTGGGTGCAGTGCGGCGGCATCCGCCTCGCGTGCACCCCCGAGCGCGAGCAGGAGGTCCTGCGCCAGGTCGCCTGGGCCAAGACCTTCGGGCTGCCGCTCGAGCTGATCTCCGCGGAAGAGGCGCGCGAGCTGTTCCCGCTGATGAGCACCGACGGCGTGCGCTGCGCCTCCTACCTGCCCAGCGACGGCTACCTCGACCCCTCGCTGCTCACCACCGCCCTCGCCGACGGCGCACGGGCGGGCGGCTGTCGCATCTTCACGCACACGCGCGTCACCGGCATCGACGTCCAGGACGGCCGCGTGCGCGGCGTGCAGACCGAGTGGGGCCCGATCGAGGCCGAGGTCGTCGTCAACGCCGGCGGCATGTTCGCCGCCGAGCTCGGGCGCCTGGCCGGCGTGCGCGTGCCGATCGTGCCGTTCGCGCACGAGTACCTCGTCACGCAGCCCTTTCGCGAGCGCGTCGCGGGCGAGCACCTGCCCACGCTGCGCGACCCCGACCTGCTGATCTACTTCCGCGAGGAGGGCGGCGGGCTGATCATGGGCGGCTACGAGCGCCACTCCGCGCCGTGGGCGCTCGACGAGCACCTCGTCGACGCGATCCCGCCCGACTTCAACGGCCGCCTGCTCGAAGAGGACTGGCCGCGCTTCGAGGAGATCGCCGTCAACTCCCGCAGGCGCGTGCCCGTCATGGACGACATCACCGTCACCAAGCTCATCAACGGCCCCGAGGCCTTCACGCCCGACAACGAGTTCTGCCTCGGCGAGAGCGACGTGCGCGGCTTCTTCGTCGCCGCCGGCTTCTGCGCGCACGGCCTCGCCGGCGCTGGCGGCATCGGCAAGGTCATGGCCGAGTGGATCCTCGAAGGCGAGCCGTCGATCGATGTCTGGGAGATGGACATCCGCCGCTTCGGCCCGCACTTTCGCTCTCCCAGCTACACGCTCAAGCGCACCAAGGAGGTCTACGAGACCTACTACGACATCCGCTACCCCGGCCACGAGCGCCTCGCCGGGCGGCCGCTGCGCACCTCCAGCGCCTACCCGTGGCACGCCGAGCATGGCGCCGCGTTCGGCGAGAAGTCCGGCTGGGAGCGCGTCAACTGGTACGAGTCCAACGCCTCCGACGGCGACGAGTCGCTGCGCCCGCGCGGCTGGGCGGGGATGCACTGGTCGCCCGCCATCGGCGCCGAGCACCGCGCCACGCGCGAGCGCGCCGGGCTGTTCGACGAGTCCTCGTTCGCCAAGCTCGAGATCGCCGGGCCCGGCGCCGCCGCCGGGCACGAGGGCCGGGGCGACAACCACGTCGCGCGCGACGTCGGCGCCATCACCTACACGCAGATGCTCAACCGCCACGGCGGCATCGAGTGCGACTTCACCGTCACGCGCGTCGAGCAGGAGCTGTTCTCGATCGTCACCGGAACCGCCTTCGGCAACCACGACCTCAGCTGGATCCGCCGCCACGCCCCCCACGACGGCAGCGTCCGCTGCTCGGATGTGACCGCACGGTGGGCGTGCTTCGCCCTGTGGGGGCCGCGCGCGCGCGACATCCTCGCGCCGCTCACCGCCGATACGCTCGACTTTCCCTACATGAGCATGCGCGAGCTCGCCGTCGGCGACGTCCCCGTGCGCGCGCTGCGGGTGACGTTCGTCGGCGAGCTCGGCTGGGAGCTGTACTGCCCCACCGAGTACGGCGCCGGGCTGTGGCGCACGCTGTGGCAGGCCGGGCGCGAGCACGGCCTCGTCGCCGGCGGCTACCGCGCGATCGACTCGCTGCGCCTGGAGAAGGGCTACCGCGTGTGGGCCGCCGACATCACGCCCGACGAGACCCCCTACGAGGCCGGCCTCGGCTTCTGCGTGCGCAAGGACGGCGGGTTCATCGGCGCCGCCGCGCTGGGCGTCAGCGCGGCGTCCGATCAGACGCCCCCCGCGCCGGAGAAGCGCCTGCGCTGCCTCGTGCTCGAGGACCCGCGCTCGGTCGCGCTCGGCAACGAGCCCGTGCGCGTCGACGGGGAGATCGTCGGGCGCGTCACCAGCGGCGGCTACGGCTACACCGTCGAGCGCTCGATCGCCTACGCCTACCTGCCGGCCGACGTGCCGCTGGAGACGGCCGTCGAGGTCGACATCTTCGGCCGGTGGGTCGACGGCGTGCTCGCGCGCGAGCCGCTGTTCGACCCCAAGGGCGAGCGGGTCAGGGGGTAGGCTTCAGCTCGCCGGCGCCGTCGCGTGCGCCTGCGACGCCCGCGCCGTCGGGTTGAGCTGCTCGATGCTCAGCGTTCGCGCGGGCGGGTGGGAGAGGATCAGCCGCGTGCTCGCTCGCAGCGTGTCGGGGATGTGCAGCAGCTCGCCCGCCGCGAGCAGCCGCCAGCCGGGGTCCGCGTCCATGCGCTCGCTCGCGAGGACCACCAGCGGCCGGGTGATCGCATCCGCGCTGTGCACGCGACTGCCGAGGCTGCTCGAGTGCGCGAGCGGCTCGCCGGGCGCCCGCTCCAGCAGGTACAGGGGGTGCGTCTGCGGGTAGCGAAGCGCCCACAGCCCGTCCGGGCTCGCCAGCACGAAGTTGATCGCGAACACCGGCAGGTTCGCCGCGACCCAGCTGCACGCGGCCTCGATTCCCACGCCGACGTCCCCGTCCCGCGCGGCGGTCTCGCGCGTGATCAGCGCGAACAGGCGCTCCGAGTCGGTATCTCCCTTGACCAGCCGCAGGTCATCGCCGAGATGCGCGTCGAGCGCCGGCAGGTCCTCGATCACGCCGTTGTGCGCAAACAGCCGTCCGTGCTGCTCGAACGGGTGGGTGTTGTGCAGATCGAGCGCGCCCGTGGAGGCGAAGCGGATGTGGGCGAGGAACGTCCTCGAGCAGACCTCGCGCGCCTCGCGCGCGAACCTCCTGTCCGCGTACGCGGCGTGCGCCTGCTTGCTGACGTGCGGGGCGCCCTGAGCGTCGAACCAGCCGAGGCCGGTGCCGTCGGGCTCGCGATGGCTCTGCGTGGACAGGCTGTCGGGGGCGTCGAGCAGCCAGAACGTCGCCCGCGCGGGCTCATCGCCGGCGCTCATGCCGAACAGGCGACACACGCTCCTGACGATTGCAGGTGTTGCGCTCCGATGCCGCCCGCGCGGGCCGCCGACCCGGGCTCACCCGCGGGCGGCCGCGTCCTGCCACTCGGCGCGCTTCTCCAGATATCCGGGCGGTAGCACGCCGTCGAGCCGCTCGATCACCTCGAGCCACTCCAGCGCCGAGTGGTAGTGGCCGTCGGCGCCGTCGCGCTCGGCGAACGTCAGGGCCAGCTCGCGCGCCTCCTCGTGCAGGCTTTGGACCCGCGCCGGATCCTGGGTCGAGAGCGGAAGGTCCGCAAGCGTCTGCTCGCGGGTGAGCGGGCTGTGCCCGGCCAGGTACGGCGCCAGGTAGCGTCCGGCGATCTTGCTGGGCGGCCACCAGAGCGGGTTGACCGCCGTCTCGAACGAGGCGCCGGCGGCGCCCGCGGGCTGCGCGCGCATGTAGGCCGGGGCGATCCCGGTGAGGAGCATCCCCCGCAGCGTGGGCCGCATCGGGGACGGCACGATCGCGTCGCCGAGTTGCGCGGCGATCGCCTCGGCCGCCGCATCGGCCTGCTGCGCGGCGATCCCGCCCTGCTTGATCGGGAACGTCGTGCCGTCGCCGGCCGCATACACGTCTTTGAGGCCGGCGACCCGGCTGTGCTCGTCGACGGAGATGAAGCCCGACGCGTCGCAGGGCAGTCCCGGGACCGCGGGGCCCTCGAGCTCGGGGAGGGCGAGCACCCGATCGACCTCGAGCGCTGCGCCGGAGTCGAAGTGCAGCTGGCCGTGCTCGATCCTCTGCGCCTGGACACCGGTCCTGAGCGCTATCCCGCGGTCCGCGAGCAGGCCGCGCAGCATCCGCCCGGCCGCCGGCCCGAACACCGCGAGCGGATCGGCTTCGGGCGTCGCCACGCTCAGCTCGGCGCCGATCACGCCGACGTCGGCCAGGTGCGAGGCGGTCAGCAGCGCGAGCTCGTACAGCGGCAGCGTCCAGCTGACCCCGGCGGGGCTGACGAGGCACAGTCGCTGATCGGAGCCGGACACGAATCGCTCGAGCAGGGCGCGGAACGCCGACACGTCGGCCGCTCCGCCGAAGTGCAACGCCCCCTCCAGCCATTCCCGCCGCCGGGCGCCGACCGCGATCACCAGCGCGTCATAGGCGAGGTCCTCGCCGACCGCGAGCCGGATGCGCCGACCATGTGTGTCGACGCCCTCCAGCGAGTCCGCGTGCAGCCTGGCTTCGTGCTCGTCGGCGAGCTCCGCGAGCTCGAACAGGTGCGTCTCGGCGAGGTCGAAGGGCGCCGCGACCGCGAGCGGCTGGTAGACGAACTGGCGGTTCGGCGCGACGAGATGCAGCTCCACGCCGACCTTCAGCAGCGTACGCAGCGCGAGCAGCGTCTCGACGGCGGCGACGCCGCCGCCGCAGATGACCACCCGCCTGGGACTCCGCGATCCATACATGACTGGGAGCCTACGTCCGCCTGCACCTCTCGCCAGCCGAGGAAAGCCGCCGTCCTCCAGCGGGATAACTACGTAACCTGGCGGCGCCCTGAGCTGCGAGGATCAATGGGTGGACACGATTGCACCCAAGACCGTGTCGCTGCACGGTCGTTCGATGACCTACCTCGAGGCGGGCAGCGGCCCCGTGCTGCTCCTGATCCACGGAATGGCCGGCACCTGCGAGAACTGGCAGGCGGTGATCGAGCCGCTCGCCGCTCGCCACACCGTCCTCGCCCCCGACCTGCCCGGGCACGGCAGCTCGGCGCCCGGTGGCGGCGACTACTCGCTCGGCGCGCTCGCCGCGGGCCTGCGCGACCTGCTGGTCGCGCTCGGCCACGAGCGCGCGACGCTCGTCGGGCACTCGCTGGGCGGCGGCATCGCGATGCAGTTCGCCTATCAGTTCCCCGAGGCGACCGAGCGCCTGGTGCTCGTCTCCAGCGGCGGGCTCGGTCCGGAGGTCAGTCCCGTCCTGCGCGCCGCCGCGCTCCCGGGCGCGGACCGCTTCATCGCCGCTACGGCTGGACCTGGGCGCGTCGCGGGATCGGCGCTGGCGCGCGGCCTGGCGGCCGTCGGGCTGCGGCCGAACGCCGACGTCGCCGAGGTCGCGCGCGGATACGCGTCGCTCGCCGACCGAGATCGGCGCGCCGCGTTCCTGGCCACCCTGCGCGCCGTGGTCGGCACCGGGGGCCAGCGCGTCCACGCCGGCGACCGGCTCTACCTGGCCGAGGGGATGCCGGTCCTGATCATCTGGGGGCGCGGAGACAAAATGATTCCCGTTCACCACGGCGAACGCGCTCACGAGGCCATCCCGGGCAGCCGCCTCGAGATATTCGACGAGGCCGGGCACATGCCGCAGCTCGAGGCGCCCGCGCGCTTCGTCGCGGTGCTCGAGCGATTCCTCGACGAGACCGAGCCGGCGCAGTGGAGCACCGAGCACTGGCGGGCGCGGCTGACCGCCGCCAGCGGGCGATAGGAGCCGCGAAGCGGCTGCTAGGGGTCGAGCTCGCAGCGGAGCTTCGTCAGCCCCAGCCGCATCCGCCCCTTGACCGTGCCGGGCGGGAGCGCCAGCCGGCGCGCGATCTGCTCGTGGGTGAGGCCGTCGAAGAAGCCGAGCTCGATCACCTCGCGCTGTGCGGGCGGCAGCCGCGCGAGCAGCTGCGTCAGCCGCTCCCGCTCCGCCCGGGCGGCGAAGTCGCCGGGCACATCGTCGCGGGCGGGCTGGCGCTCGAGTCGCGCCGGGCCCTCCTCGCGCCCCGCGGCGAGCGAACGGCGGCGCGCCAGGTAGATCGCGCGGTGACGGACGATCGTCATCGCCCACCCCGCGACCGATCCGCGCGCCGGCTGGTATGTCGAGCGCGACGCCCACATCGAGACGAATGCGTCCTGCACGGCCTCCTGGGCGCAGTCGCGGTCGTGGCAGACCGACAGCGCGGTGCGAAAGGCGCGGCGGGCGAAGCGCTCGTACAGCTCCGCCAGCGCCAGCCGCTCGCCCGCCTGGACCTCGCGCATGAGCACGGCGTCCGTCAGCTTCAGCGGGACGGCCGACCTCATGGAGCGGCCTCGATCGGCGCCAGGAAGAACATCTCGCACGCGATGCCCGGCGAGGTCTGGTTGGCGCTCAGGAACGCCACCACCCGGCGCAGCGTCAAGCGTTCGACGGCGGCGCTGAACGCGTCCTCGCGGTCGGCCTGGAACGCCACGCGCCCGTCGATCACCTCGCTGCCGTCGCCGGCGGCGACCAGCTGCTGCTCGGACGTGGTCAGGATGTCCTCGAGGATGCACACGACGACGTTGTCGTTGATGTACGTGCTCGCGGTCGTCCTGTCGTGGCCGTAGGTCTCGGCATACAGGCTCACCATCGCCGCGGAGATCGCACCGGTGAGGCCGTCGGCTCCCGGTAGGGCACTACCTTCCAGCGGGACATTGCCGTCCGGCATGAGCGCCTCGGTTCTCCCGGCTCTATCGACGAGTGCGCGGGCAGGAGCGCAGGATCGGCCCAACGCTTGGTCTGTCGAGGACTATACCGGCTCCACGTGGGCGGCGGAGATCATGCCGAGGCCGGTCTGCTCGCCCTCGGCGCGCTTGAAGAACGCCTCGATCGCGGCGGCGTCGAGGGGCCGGGCGAACAGGAATCCCTGTCCGTTGTCGCAGTCCTCGTCCCTGAGCAGCGACAGCTCCTCGTGCTGCTCGATGCCCTCGGCGAACGTCTCGATCGAGAGCGCCTTGCCGAGCTGCACGAGCGTGCGGATCAGCGTCTCGCCCTCCTTGTTGTGCCTGAGCCCGGAGATGAACGAGCGGTCGATCTTCAGCGCGTCGACGGGGAACTGCTGGAGGTGGGCGAGCGAGGAGTAGCCGGTGCCGAAGTCGTCGATCGCGATGCGCACGCCGAGCTGCTTGATCTCGTCGAGGCGGCTGACGGTGTCCTCGATGTTGCGCATCAGCGTCGTCTCGGTGATCTCGATCGTCAGCGCCGCCGCCTGCAGGCCGCCGTCCGAGAGCGCGCCTTCGATGTCGGCGATCAGCTCGTCCGTGTCGAGCTGGCGCGCGGAGACGTTGACGGCCATCGCGATCGGATGCCCGGCCGCGCGCCACGCGCCGCCCTGGCGGCAGGCCTCGCGCAGGACCCACCTGCCGACCTCCACGATCAGCCCCGTCTCCTCCAGCAGCGGGATGAACGCATCCGGCTGCACGACCCCGCGCGTCGGGTGGCGCCATCGGATCAGCGCCTCCACGCCGGTGGGCGTCATGTCGCTGAGGGTGAACGTCGGCTGGTAGGCGAGGAAGAACTCCTGCTTCTCCAGGGCTTCGCGCAGGTCCATGTCGAGCTCCATCCGGTTCTGCACGCTGTCCTGCATGCCGGTCTCGAACACCGCATAGCGGTTCTTGCCGTCCCACTTGGCCCGGTACATGGCGATGTCCGCGTCGCGCAGCAGTTCCTCGGCCGAGACTCGCGGCCCCGCCGCGATCCCGATGCTGGCGGTGACGGTCAGGCGCGTCTGGCCCCCCTCGCCGAGCTTGAACGGGTGCCCCAGCGCATCGAGCAGCCGCTCGGCGACGAGCTCGGGCCCCGCCGCGAGCGATAGCTCCTCGGCTATCACCACGAACTCGTCCCCGCCGAGGCGTCCGATCGCGTCCGCCTGGCGCACGACGCCGCCGAGTCGGGCGGCGACGGCGCACAGCAGCTCGTCTCCGACGCCGTGGCCGAGCGTGTCGTTGATGTTCTTGAAGTTGTCGAGGTCGATGAACAGCGCCGCCACCGGTGCCTGGTTGCGGATCGAGCGCGCGAGCATCTGCTCGACGCGATCCAGGATCAGCGTGCGATTGGGCAGGCCGGTCAACGGGTCGTGCGTCGCCAGGAACGCCAGCTCCTCGTCGCGCCGCGTGAGCTCCTCGTCCGCCCGCCGGCGCTCGGCCTCGAAGGATTCGCACACCCGGATGAGGCTGAACTCGACGCTCAGCTGCACCATGTTCAACGCCTCGGACAGCGCATCGGCCGAGACGTCGTTCTGGGCGGCGATCTCACGCAGCACGTCGGCCATCACGTTGCGCCACCACAGCGAGCGCCTGGTGACCTCGCCCAGCGATGCCGCCCGATGGGCGGCCAGCTCGCCGAAGATCTTCGACGTTTCCCGCGCGGCGCCGTTTGTCACCTCTATGCCCTCGCCCGCGATCCAGCGCGCGACCGCGCTCGTCGAGCTGTCGCAGATGCGTTCGAAGCTGTCCTGCACCATCGCATCGACGACCTCGCCTGTGCTGGCCGTGCGCGCGACGGTCTCCCTCAGCACGTCCTCAGCGCGGGCGCGCAGCGTCTCACCCAGCAGGCGCAGGCCCTCCGCGGGCTGCTCCGGCAGAGCGCTCGGCGGCGAGGGGACGCGGATCTCCTCCCGTCCCGGGCTCGTGCGTTGAACCGCCATATCGCCGCAAGACATCGGCCGGTGGCAGCCCAATCTAAAGGACCGACCGTCGCGTTGCAGACAGATGTCGCCGAGGATTTACATCGTGAAGATCCCGTGATTGTGGCCACTGTCTGAAATCGAAGCTGGTAGAAGGCGCGTACCTCACCCCCAAGGATCGGAGATTTCGTGCGCCGTGCAAGGACTTTGAGTGCCCTCGTGTTCGCAGCTCTCGCGCTCGCCGGAGCGTGCGCGAGCAGCCTGATCCTGTCCGCGACGGCCGCGGCGACGGAAGGCGCCACGAGCTACACACCCGAAACGCCTGTCGTCGACACGATCTCGGGGGGACCGTGGAGCACCTCGCAGGGCAACCCGTCCGCGGGGGGCGCCTACACGAGCTCCGACCTGCTTCCCACGTTCGCCTTCGGCGGCAGCGAAACGACGCTCGGCGGCGTCAGCGAGCCCAACGTCGCCGTGTATCCCGCCGCGACCGCCGCGGTGCCCTACCCGAGCGGCGTCGCCGGCACGCCCGGGCCGCTCAGCGGCTACTGCAGCCGCGAAGAGAGCGAAAACGAGTCCGGCTCACCCGTCTCCCAGCCTGCCGGCAGCTCACTGCCGTTCTCGCCCTACTACTTCCCCGACGTCGTGCGCAACGCCGACGGCTCGTTGACCGGCTACTTCGACTACCGGCCCAAGGATGCCGACGAGGCGATCACGGTCGCGCGCTCGACCGACAACGGCAGGAGCTGGACCAGCGAGGGCAAAGCGCTCGAGCAGAACCCCGGCTACTGCCCGACCGCCGACACCAACGACGACGGCCAAGGGCACCCCTACGTGGCCTCGATCGGCGGCTCCACCAAGCTGTACACGCTCAACCGGCCCGCGGGAGACTACGAAGGCGTCGGCCTGCTCGTGCACAACGTCGAAGCGTCCGCCGCGGACCCGCTCGCGGCGCTGCCGAGCACCGAATCGGTCGGGATCGACCCGAACACGTACGCCGAAGTCGAAGTGGAAGTCCCGACCAGCGGCGGTGTGAACATCCCCGTTTCCACGCTCGGCGGCGAAAGCTCCCCGGAGCACATCGTCGCCGGCCCCTACGAGGACTACAACGCCCCCGCGCCGTCCAAATCGATCATCACCTGCACCGGCACGGGCAGCACGCCGAGCGCGGAGCTGACCGGCTGCACGGTCGCCGGCTCGAGCTCGCTGACGGTGAAAGCTCAGGATGACATCGTCCAGGTGATCGCCACGGCCAACCCCGAAGCGTTGGGGACGAAAACCGTCGTGCCGGGCGCGACCTACACCATCCCCAAGGGGCCGAACATACCCAGCGGGGAAGGTGGCCTGGCGGAAGTCAGGATCCTCAACGGCAACTCCGTCGTCTCGCCGCTGACGACCTTCATCCTCAACGAAAACGCGCCCAACCGCCTGTACATCGACGGGGACACCGTCTACTGCACCCAGGCGAACGCGAACCCGACCACCAAGGTCGAGGACTGCACGAACACGAGCGGCTCGCCGCTGGTCGTGCACCAGGGCGACGCGATCACGTCCGACCCGATCCTCGCGCCGAACGCCTCGGTGACCACCGGCCTGAAGGCTCCCGACGGCATCGTCGGGACGCTTCCGAGCTACCCGGGCGCTCCGGCCGGCGCGACGGTCGTCCTCTACACGGAGAAGATCCTCGCGTACTTCATCGTCGGCACCACGAACGGCTCGGTCAGCGGCTCGACCTTCAAAGCCGGGACGGTGGCGCTGCCTGCGGCGACGATCAACTACACGCCGTCGGTGCACCCGAGCGAGCCGCTGCCCAGCACCGGGTCGTTCAAGATCTATCTCGGCACCGCCGTGGGCTCCCCGATCCAGCCAGTGACATGCACGGGCACGATGCCGGCGACACAGTCGGGGGTGCCGTCGGGCAGCTACAACCTCACCGGCTGCACGGGCGGCACGGGATCCGTCAAGGAAGGCAACTGGGTCGGCGGCCCGAACGCAGCCATCGCTCCGGTCTCCACGCTGGAACAGATCGGCGAGGGCAAGAACACGTCGTCGAAGGGTCCGGAGAAGCTGTTCGGCAACAACGAGGACCTCACCGAGCTCCGGGCGGCGTACACCGAAAACGGCATCAACTTCACCGACCTCGGCGCGATCAGCGGCTCGACGTCCGGGACGGGCAACGACACGGGCTCCTACAACGACATCTCCAACCCCGACCAGCAGACGAGCCCGTCGAACACCAGCCCCACCGACCTCGCCCCGGGTGAACCCGACACGACGCAGCTGCGCTTCGTGGGTTCGCGCGGGACGATCGTCACCAACCCCAACGGCAGTTACGGAATGTTCCTGTCAGGAGCGTGGGCGACCGATGGGGATAGCGACGCGTTCAACCAGATCTTCTATACGACCTCGACCAACGGCAGGGAATGGTCGGTGCCGAAGGTCGTCGTGAGCACCGACTACACGTTCTCCGCCTCGGCCGCGCAAGACAAGGCGCTCGCCGAAGGCAAAGACGAACCGCTCGGTATCAGCGCTTACTACTCCGGCCGCGCGTACGGCCCCGCCGTCGTGCAGAACCCCGGCGGGTCGCTGACGATGGTGTTCTCCGGCTACCGGCTCCCGAAACCGGCGGAAAAGGCGGGGACGGTGCTCGGCACCAATCCCTCGGCGCGATACGAGATCGGTGAAAAAGACCCTGCGATCTACCGGAACATCCTCACCGCCCACCTCACGTCCGCGACCTCGCCGGGCGTGGCGACGACCACGGCAGTGAGCTCCTCCGATGCGGGCACGGGCCTCGTCGGCGCGCCGGTCGCATACACCGCGACCGTCGCTCCCGTCGCCCCAGGCACGGGCACACCGACCGGCACCGTGTCGTTCTCCGACAGCTCGGGGCCGATCGCCGGGTGCGGCGCGGAGCCGCTGAGCCTCGGCTCGCCCGACACGGCGACGTGCGACACGCAGCTGGGCCACACGGGCAGCGACGAAGTGACCGCCACCTACTCCGGCGACTCCAACTACGCGGTTTCGTCGGGCGCGACCAGCGAGACCATCGACGAAGCGCCGGCGATCACCTCGGAAGAAGGCATGACGTTCACGGAGGGGACGGAAGGCAGCTTCACGGTCGTGGCGACGGGCTTTCCGACGCCTGGCATCGCCGAGTCCGGCGCGCTCCCGAACGGCGTGGAATTCAACCCGAGCACCGGCGTTCTCTCCGGCACGCCGACACAGGAAGGCGTCTACCACGTCACGTTCACCGCGAGCAACGGCGTGGGTTCGGACGCCGTCCAGCACTTCACGCTCACGGTCGACGCGGCGCCATCGTTCACCTCCGCTGAAAGCGCCACCTTCACCGAGGGCCAGGAAGAAAGCTTCACCGTCACGGCCACGGGGACGCCGGCGCCCACGATCGCCGAGTCGGGCACGCTGCCCGAAGGCGTGACGTTCGACTCCAGCACCGGCGTTCTCTCCGGCAAGCCGACGCAGGAAGGCGTCTACCACGTCACGTTCACCGCGAGCAACGGCGTGGGTTCGGACGCGGTTCAGCACTTCACGCTCACGGTGGACTCCGCGCCGACGTTCACCTCCGCCGAAAGCACCACCTTCACCGAGGGCGCGGCTGGCAGCTTCACCGTGAGCGCGATCGGAACACCGGCGCCGAGCGCGATCGAAGAGGTCGGTGCGCTGCCGACCGGCGTGGAATTCGACTCGGCCACCGGCGTCCTGTCCGGCACGCCGACGCAGGAAGGCGTCTTCCACATCGTCTTCACCGCGGCCAACGGCGTCACCCTCACGGTGCAGAGCTTTACGCTCACCGTCGACGCGCCGGCCAAGATCACCTCCGCCGACTCCGCCACGTTCACCTACGGCGCGGCCGGCAGCTTCACCGTGAGCGCCAGCGGCACGCCGTCGCCGTTCATCGAAGAGTGGGGCAACCTGCCGGAAGGCGTGACGTATGCCGACGGCGTGCTGTCCGGCACTCCGACGCAGATCGGGACCTTCAAGGTCACGTTCACGGCCGAAAACGGGGTCGGCGTCGAAAGCGTCCAGAAGTTCACGCTCACCGTCCTCGGGCTGCACATCACCACCGGCGCGCTTGCCGAGGTGATGCCCGGCGCTCACTACGCGCAGCAGCTGGACGCGGTGGGCGGGATCACGCCCTACGCATGGAAGGTGACGGCCGGACAGCTGCCCAAGGGCCTCAAATTGGGTCGCACCGGGCTGCTGTCCGGGACGGTGAAGGCATCGAGCTACCCGGGCGGCGGCTCGTTCCCGATCACCGTGACCGTCACCGACCGGACGAAGAAAGTCCACCAGACGGCCAGCGCGAAATTCACGGTGCTGGTCTCGTAGCGGCCGGGGCCGCCGTCGGGCACGGGCCGACGGTGGGTCAGCGAGCCGGCTCGCGGGCTTGGCCTGCTATCTGCTGATAGCAGGCTGATATCCTCCCGGGCATCATGGCCGAGGATCGCGTTCCGCTGTTCGTCAGGCTCCCGCGCGAGCAGGCCGCCGCGCTCGATCGCCTGGTCGATTCGACCGGTCGTCGCAAGCAGCATCTGGTGAGCGATCTGCTCGCGGATCAGCTCACGGTCGGGCGTGCCGAGATCGTGGAGCGCGCCGGCCCCGATGAGGTGCTGACGCTGCAGGAGGCCGCGGAATTGCTCCGGCTGCCTGTCGAGACCGTCCGCGCCAGCGCCGTCGCCGGGGATCTGCCCGGCCGGGCATTCGGAGATGAGTGGCGGTTCGCGCGGGCGGCGCTGCTCGCGTGGCTCGCCGGCGATGGGACCGCCGGGGGTCGGGCGGAGACCCGCGGAGCGGAGTCGCGAGGGGGCGCCGGTGGCGAATAGTGGCGGGCAGCGGTCGCTCGTGCTCGTCCCGGGCGCGTGCCTCGGAGGCTGGGTGTGGCGAGAGGTGGCCGACCAGCTCCGCGGGGCAGGCCATGACGTCTATCCGGTGACGCTCACGGGCCTGGGAGAGCGCGTACATCTCGCGCACGCGGGGATCGACCTGGAGACGCATGTCACCGACGTCGTGAATCTGCTCGAGTACAACGCGCTCGAGGATGTCGTGCTGGTTGGACACAGCTACGCCGGGGTCCTCGTCAGAGCCGTGGTGGACCGGGTGCCGCAGCGACTGAACGCGGCCGTGTACCTCGACACCTCGCCGCTCCCGGACGGGATGGCGATCGTCGACGTGCAGTCACCCGAGCAGCGCGAGCGCCAGCGCCTGGCGGTGGAGGAGCACGGCGACGGCTGGAGATGGCCGGTACCCGACGGGGAGACGTTGAAGACGGGGGCGTTCGGAAGCGCGAGCGGCCTTCGCGACGAGCACCTGCGGCTGCTGGCCGAGCTGGCCACGCCGCAGCCGTACGCGACGATGACCTCGCCGCTGCGCCTCGCACACGGCGGGTCCGGCGACACTCGACGCATCGCGATCTTCTGCGCCGCGGGCGGAATCGACGTGCAGCGCCTGCGCGAGCTCATCGCGGACGGCGACCCGCGCGCGGCGACCTTCGCCGACGCCGATTGGGAGCTTCACGACCTCCCCACCGGCCACTGGCCGATGCTCTCGCTACCGGGACCGCTCGCGGATCTTCTCCACGACATCGCCGCGCGCTGAGCTGCCCTCACGCACGAGCTCGCCGGTGACGCAGAACCCCGTCGCACTGGCTACTCGGCGTGAGCGTTGCCGTGATCGAGATCCGCCGGGTCGCTGGCCAGGCGCGTCACGAAGAGCAGGGTGGCTGCCCCGACCGCCAGCATCGACAGGACGGCGAAGACCAGCGCGACGACGCTTCCCGTGACCGCGGCCAGTGCGAGCAGGGCAACGGGAAGCGAGATCCCGATGATCCCGACCATCAACGGCGAGGTCTCGAGGGTTCCTGCGGGCAGGTTGCTGCTCTCGTCGGTGCGATTCATCTTGCTCTCCTGGGCGTCGGCGGTTGGGGGAACGTCGGCGGTTGGTGCTGCCAAGTAGGGTACTGACAAGCTGGCAGGTGACGCGCGTTTGCGATGGGCGATCCAGGACTCGAACCCGGGACCTCTTCCTTATCAGAAGCCTGCCGAGAGCGTCCTGGAATCGGTAAGCGTTCAGTTGGGTAGGGGGACATAATCCCGGCGCGTCGAATCCGTGTGCGTGGAGCGCGCCGAGGCGGAGGCGATCTATGACGCTGGGCGGGAGGTCGTCGTCGAGGTGCTGCTTCGGATGG
>JBKQHH010000168.1:0-9866 GCA_052148875.1 Solirubrobacteraceae bacterium | reverse complement strand
GACGCGAACGTGGTGGGCGGCGTGGGCAACGGCTGGAAGGTGGCGCTGACGACGCTGATGAACGAGCGCGCGGGCCTGGGCTTCGCGCTGCAGATCCGCCTGCGCCAGCTGCTCGACGACGTGATCGCGGCGGCGGCGGAGAACGGCATGCTCGATAACCCGCTGTACGCGGACGCGATCGCGGAGCTGCACGTGCGCTGCGAGTCGATCCGCCTGCTGGCATGGAAGGGCCTGACGGACGCCGAGCGCTACGGTCAGCCGGGGCCGGAGGGCTCGCTGGTGAAGTGGCTGTGGTCGGACACCAACCAGCGCCTGACGCAGCTGGCGGCGGACGTGATCGGGCCGCAGGCGCTGACGAGCGGCACGATCTGGAGCTACGAGCTGCTGCGCGCGCGCGGCAACACGATCGAGGGAGGCACCACGGAGGTGCTCAAGAACATCGTCGCCGAGCGCGTGCTGGGCCTTCCCCGGCTCAAGGTGGCGGCGTGATGGCTTTTTATATTTATGAGCTTCGCCCTTCGGGCTCCGCCGGCGGGGTCGCGTAGTTCCATGGACTTCGGGCTGACAGACGACCAGCGCGACATCCAGCGCACGGCGCGCGAGCTGCTGGCCGAGCGCGCGAAGCCCGAGCGGGTGCGCGAGCACGCCGAGGCGGGCACGAGCGACACGGCGCTGTGGCGGGAGCTGTGCGAGCTGGGCTGGCCGGGGATCGCGATCTCCGAGGAGCACGGCGGCCAGGGGCTGGGCACGATCGAGCTGTCGATCCTGTGCGAGGAGCTCGGCCGCACGCTCGCGCCGGTGCCGTTCCTGGGAAGCGCGATGGCGGCGTGCGTGATCGAGCGGGCGGGCTCGCCGGAGCAGCGCGAGCGCTGGCTGCCGGGCCTCGCCTCGGGCGAGACGATCGGAGCGCTGGCGGGCGCGGTGGACGGTCTTGCGGAGCTGGTCATCGGCGGCGCGGAGGCGGGCGTGATCGTGCTGATCGAAGACGACGGCAGCGGACGGCTGCTGACGCCGCAGGATGCCGAGGTGAGCCCGCTGGCGGCGATCGACCCGACGCGTTCGGCGGCGCGCGTGGAATTGAATCCCACCCACCCAGACGCAGGCGAGACGCTCGAGGACGGCTGTCCGGGCCTGGGACGCGCGCTGGTGGCGGTCAGCTCGGAGCTGGTGGGCGTGTGCGAGCGCGCGCTGGAGATGACCGTGGAGTACGTGAAGGAGCGCAAGCAGTTCGGCGTGCCGGTGGGCGCCTACCAGGCGGTCTCGCACCGCTGCGCGCAGATGCTGCTGGAAACGGAGAAGGCGCGCTCGCTGGCGGCGTTCGCGGCGTGGAGCGCCGACGCGAACCCCGAGGGTCTGGCGGAGGCGGCGGCGATGGCCAAGGCGGCCGCCTCGGACGCCGGGCGCGAGGTGACGGCGAGCGCGATCCAGGCGCACGGCGGCATCGGCTTCACGTGGGAGGCGGACGTGCACTGGCTGTTCAAGCGCGCGCAGCTCGACGCGGCGCTGCTGGGCGGCGCGGGCCGCCACCGCGCGCGCCTGGCGGAGATCCTCGCCGAGGGCGTCTCAGCCTCGGCCGCCGCCTGACGCCCGCGCGCGGGCGCATGTCGACGATCCTCATCACCGGAGCGAACAAGGGGCTCGGACGCGAGGCGGCAAGGCGCCTGCTGGCGGACGGGCACGACGTGTGGGCGGCCGCCCGCGATCCGGAGCTCGGCCGCGCCGCCGCCGAGGAGCTCGGCGCGCGGCCGCTGGTCCTGGATGTCGCCGACGACGCGTCCGTGCAGGCCGCCGCGAGCGCCGTCGCCGAGGCGACCGGCGGCGTGCTCGACGTGCTGATCAACAACGCCGGCATCTCCGGCGGTGCGGTGCCCATCCGCGAGGTGACCGCCGATCACGTCCGCGCGGTCTACGAGGTCAACGTGTTCGGCCCCGTGCGCATGCTCCATGCGTTCCTGCCGCTGCTCGAGCGCTCGAGATCGCCTGTCGTGGTCAACGTCTCGAGCGGCCTCGGCTCGCTGGCCCACAGCGTCGATCTGGACTCCGAGTACGCGCGGTTCATCGTCCCCGCCTATTGCTCCTCCAAGGCGGCGCTGAACATGCTCGGCAACCAGTACGCCGCGGCGTTTCCCGCCATGCGCATCAACTCCGTCGATCCCGGCTACACGGCGACCGATCTCAACGCCCACAGGGGCACGCAGACCGTCACGGAGGGCACCGACGCGATCGTGGCGATGGCGAGCATCGGTCCCGACGGCCCGACCGCGACCTTCGTCAGCCGCGACGGTCCCGTGCAGTGGTAGGCGGCTGAGAGCTCAGGACGGCCGAGAACCGCCATCGTCAACGGCGGAAGCCCGCTCGACCGCCCGCGCGAAGCTCACGATGCGAGCGACCAGCGCGTTATAGCGACTGTGAGCGCCGTCATCCGTCTCGGTGAGCAGCTCGTAGAGGCGATGCGACGGCTGCTCTCCCCCACCCGGCGGCACATCGATGCCGAGCGCCCTCAGTCGCGGTGCCGCCATCGCCACCACAAGTGCCGACTCGGTCTCCCTGCCCGCCGCCAGATCGTCGAGTCCCCGACTCACGAGCTCGTATCCCGGCAGGTCGGCTTGCTCGTCCAGCATGCTCAGATCCTAGGCGCTCCGGGGTCTCCCTCTCCGGGTAAGGGCTCGGCCATGTCGTCCTACGCGGCGTTTCTCCGTCGACTTCGGTCTGGCAGACGACCAGCGCAATATCCAGCGCGGGCTCGCCGGAGCAGCGCGAGCGCTGACTGCCGGGCCTCGCGTGAGACGAGACGATCGGCGCTGGCGTGCGCGGTCGACGGTACCGCAGAGCTGGTTGTCGGCGGTGCGGAGGCGGGCGTGAGCGTGCTGATCGAAGACGACGGCAGCGACTGGCTGCTGACGCCCGGTCAAACCAGGTGGTCTCCCGCCGTTGCGTGCAGATGCTGTTGGACACCGAGAGGGGACGCTCGACGACGGCGTTCGCGGCGTGGAGCGCCGACGCGAACCCCGAGGGCCTGACAGAGGCGGCGGCTCGTGCCATCGCGGTCGCTGCCCTGGTCGCCATGTAGGCCGATCCAGCCAGCCTGGATCAGCGCCGATTCCGACCGCCCGCACTGAGCGCGCGCCCGCCTCGCCCGGCGAAAGCGGGCGTGTTCCGATTCTCAGTTGGCGCTGTCGGAAGTCGAGGCGGCAGCGCTGAACTCGACTGCGGTCACTCACGCGAGCGTGTGACAGCTCGGTGAAGGCGAGCAAGGCCTCGGCGCTTCGCAGATGTGGCGCTGCCGTCTGCACCAAGTGCGCTGCGCGGTGTACGTGGTCTCGGCGCGCCTGTCAGTAGAGTTCGGGCGCTCTGCCATCGCCGGCTTCGGCGTCGACCGAAAGGGCGGCGGTGCAGGATCCGCGTCTGTCCGACCTTCGCACCCACGGGGCTCCGCTGCACCACTTTCCAACGCTCGAGCATCTTCTGGCCGTGATCTCGCCTGGGGGTAGCGTGATTGGTGCGATGCTGGGGCTCATTCCCCGCCCTAGCAGCGATCGTCAGATGCTCGAGAACGTGGCCTTGGGAGCTGCGCTGGGGGCGGTCGCCGGACTCGGGGTCGCGTTCGCGGTGGCGGCCGGGATTGCGCTCGGAGGGGGTTAGGCTATGAGCCGGAGACAGCCGGGGAGGGCGCCCCGAATCAGGACCACTCGAGTCATCAACGCAGTCTTGGTCGCCATGTTCGTCGCTCTCGTTGGCGGCTTCGTCGCTGCTAAGGCGAGTGCGCCGGGTTGGGCGCTCGACGTGTTCGGGCTGGCGCTATGCGCACTAGCCACGCGGCAGGCGCTAGCCGACCCGGCGACGATCGCAGGAAACGGGGCGCTGGACGACCCCCGCATCCCGCTCCGCGTTCGAATGCGCTGGTCTTGGGAAGGCGAGCCCGCGCTCCTTGGCAGCGGTGACACGGAGCTCTTGCGCTTTCTGGATGTGCCTGACGAGGAGAGAGAGGAGGCCTACAGGCGCGCCGACAAAGGTGGGAATGCCGTGGGAGCACGACTGCTAGGAGCCTTGCTAAGCGAGCGCGGCGACCTCGATGGTGCGGAAGCGGCCTACAGGCGGGCGGAGGAGAGGGGGGATCTCATTGCTCCGGTTGGTTTGGGAGATGTGTCGAGTAAGCGCGGCGACCTGGCAGGTGCCGAAGCCGCGTACCGACGCGGTTGCGAGATGGGCAGTCCAGGTGCAGCGCTAAAGCTTGGCCACTTGCTACATGATCGTGGGGACCAAGCGGGCGCAGCGGAGGTGTGGCAGATGGCAACGCCTTCTGACGAACCGAATGCTCTGGTGAACCTCGGGATCCTGCTGCGTGAACGTGGGGATGTTGCAGGTGCCGAGGATGCCTTCCGGGGTGCGGACGCACGCGGCAGCGTGCTTGGAGCGCTGTACCGGGGATATCTACTATCCGAGCGCGGGGACTACGCGGGCGCCGAGGCCGCTTGGCGAAGGGCCGACGAACGAGGAAGCGCGTCCGCAGCGCGCCAGCTAGCAGAGCTGCTGCGTGCACGCGGTGATCTCAGTGGGGCAGAAGCGGCGATGCGACGAGCCGAGGCTCGAACCACCCGACGCAGATGACGTTGGTCGCTCTCGGCGTCGGCGAGATCGCCGTGTCGCCGCTGGTGGTTATCGTGCCCGTGGTGAATCGTCAGATTCTCGGCAACTCCTGACTCGGAGCATCTCACATCTACTGCGCATGCCTGCATCCGTGTCGACGCCGGCGTCCCGACAGCGGTCATCGACGTCCCTGCATCGGACGATAACCGGTTATGTCGTACCACTGCACTGAAGCGACTGCTTTGCGCGAATGAAGAGATCGACGGCAAACGCGCACTGATGGCTGAGAGTCAGGCCACAGCCGCGAACTCGCGCTCGACCTCGCCATCCACGGTGCGCTGAAAGCACACCAGCAGCTCCTCGTCCAGGACGGCGGCTATGCGTTGAAGGGTCGGGAGTTGCGGGATGTGGGTCCCCTTCTCCAGCCGTGACACTGCGCTGTGAGATGTGCCGGCTGCTCGCGCCACGTCCTGCTGGGTGAGGCCGAGCTCGAACCGGCGCTCGCGGAGATGGGCCGCGATCGGGCTGACCTCACGGAGGGCACGGATGCGCTCGTATTCGGCGCGAGCATCGCGGTATGTCTCGCTACGCTCCGCACGGTCACTCGCCGCCTCGGCTGCGCTGCGACCTACCGGACTGTCTGGGTCATCGGCCATGTGGGTGAGCTTATCACAGTTGATAAGTTGAGGTCATGTGCCACGCGACCCCGGAGGAGCATCGCGTCCAGCTGCCCGAGGCCGGCGACGAGGGCGTGCGTCCATTCGCGTCTGGAAGTCGATCATCCTCGCCTGTGCCTTCCGCCGGTCGCTCGCGGCCACAGCGCCGGTGTTCTTCTCGAAGATGTGCAGCAGGACCATCAGGTTGCGGGATCGCTGGTAGAACACGCGATATCTGGTCTTCGCGAACCGAACCCGTAGCTCACGCAACTCGCCGTCGCGCCCGTGCGGTGTCGGTACCAGGGCGAGAACTCGATGAACGCTGTGAACGTGACACGACCCATGAGGCTAGAAGTCGGCCCGGCGCA
Source organism: Solirubrobacteraceae bacterium (assembly GCA_052148875.1). Taxonomy (GTDB): domain Bacteria; phylum Actinomycetota; class Thermoleophilia; order Solirubrobacterales; family Solirubrobacteraceae; genus Palsa-744. Next base: position 4,255 of record JBKQHH010000168.1, on the reverse strand, counting down.
CCTTGCGTGCATCCCTCTCCGCGTTCCGATGAGAGAGGAGTCCAGGCATATTAGGCCCCCGGATAGGGTTTCAGCCATGTCTTCATATGCGGCGTTTCTCCGGGGCATGAACGTAGGCGGTCACCGGCTCACCAACGACGAGCTGCGCGCGCACTTCGAGGCGATGGGGTTCGGCGACGTGAGGACGTTCCGCGCGAGCGGCAACGTCGCGTTCGCCGCCGGTCGGAGGAGCGAACGGGACTCGCCGGCGACGCTGCGGGAGCGGATCGAGCACGGGCTCGGCGGGGCGCTCGGCTACGCGGTCCCCACCTTCATTCGCGCCGCCGGGGAGGTCCGGGCGATCGCCGCGAGCGCGCCGTTCGCGCCCGAGCGGCTGCGCGGCTCCGCCGGCAAGCTGCAGGTCGCGCTGCTGGACGCCTCCCCCATGCCGCAGGCGCGCGAGCGGGCGCTGGCGCTGGCGGGCGATCGGGACGGGCTCGTGTTCGACGAGCGCGAGGTCTACTGGCTGCCGAGCGGCGGCGTGCTGGGCTCGGCGCTCGACATGACCGTGCTCGCGCGAACGCTCGGCTCGATGACGATTCGCACGAAGGGCACCATCGAGCAGATCGCCGCCAAGCACTTCCCGTGAGCGCCCCGCCGGCGCGCTGAGGGTAGGCTGCTACCTACAGCGAGGGAGGGCGAGGGAGGAGTGGATTCGATGGTCGAGCCGCCGCCCCTCACGACCCAAGGAGAGAGTGGATGGCGACCGTAGAGACCGTGCAGGGAGCAGTCGACGCAGACGAGCTGGGTGTGGTGCTGGTGCACGAGCACGTGCGCTTCCGCGACGAGGCCGTCGCCGTGGAGTGGCCGGGCCGCTACGACGAGCAGCTCGAGCTCGACGCCGCGCTCGTCGCCGTCAACGCCGCCAGGGACAGAGGCGTGCGGACGATCGTCGACCCCACCGCGATGTTCGGCGGGCGCGACGTGCGCTTCATGAAGCGCGTCGCCGACGAGACCGGGGTGCGGATCGTCCCGTGCACGGGGATCTACAGCTACGACTATCTCCCCCACTACTTCGAGAACCGCGACGTCGACGTGATGGCCGACCACTTCGTCGAGGACATCGAACGCGGCATCCAGGGCACCGACATCAGGGCCGCGTTCCTGAAGTGCGCCGCCGACGCCGCCGGCGTCACCGAGCACGTCGAGAAGATCCACCGCGCGGTCGCGCGCGCGAGCGTGCAGACGGGCGCGCCGATCATGGCGCACTCGATGCCCGCCGTCGGCACCGGGCCGCGCCAGGTGGAGATCTTCCTGCAGGAGGGCGTCGACCCCGCGCGCATCCAGATCGCCCACTGCGGCGACAGCGAGGACGTCGCCTACATCGAGGGGCTGATCGACAGCGGCGTGTACGTCGGCCTGGACCGCTACGGCCTGGAGATGTACCTGCCGATCGACAAGCGCAACGCGACCGCCGCCGAGCTCCTGCGCCGCGGCCACGCCGAGCGGCTGATGATCTCCCAGGACTTCTGCGCGTCGATCGACTGGTTCCCGCCGGAGGCCGCCGACGCGTTCGAATCAAGCGGCGCGATCCGCAACTGGTCGATGACGCTCGTCTTCGACGAGGTCGTGCCCGCGCTGCGCGAGCTGGGCGTGATGGACGACGACGCCTTCGCCACGATCTTCACCGAGAACCCGCGGCGCTGGCTGACGGCGTGAGCCGCTGACGCCGCCGCGCGCGAGCCCCGCGCCCGCGCCTCCCATCAATCAATAGACGTCCCCGGCGCGTACAGCAGCTCGGGCCCCTCCGGCCCCCCCGGCTTGTTCACGGCCGGGTTGGCCGCGCGCGCCGACAGGCGCCCGGTGGGCAGCGGCGCGCACGCCGCGAGCGCTTCCTCGGCGCCCAGGGAGGGATCCAGCCACGCCTGCTGGGCGTCGCGGTCGGCGAGGATCACCGGCATGCGGTCGTGGACCGGCGCCGCGATGCGGTTGGGCGCCGCCTCGCACGTCAGCAGCGTCACGCTGTGCACCCACTCGCCCTCGATCAACGCCTGCGTCCACAGCGCCGCGAAAGCGAACGGGATGCCGCCGTCGACCTGGAAGAAGAACGGCTGGCGGGGCTCGCTGCGCTTCTCCGGCTTCAGCCACTCGAAGTAGCCGTCCGCCAGCTGCAGCGCGCGGCGCGAGCCCTTCGGGATCAGGTCCCTGAACGCCGGCCTGGTCGCGACCGTCTCGATCCTCGCGTTGATCATCTTCGCGCCGCCCTTCAGGTCCTTCGCCCAGTGCGGGATCAGCCCCCAGCGCAGCATGCGCGCCTCGGGCTCGCCGTGCGGCGCGACGATCGCAAGCACCTCTTCGGTCGGCGCGATGTTGAAGCGCCGCGTGCCCGCGTCGCTCGAGATCGGCACTCGGAAACGGTCGTTCAGTTCTTCGGGGCCCGCCGTGTTCGTGTAGCGCCCGCACATCGTTGCTCGATGTCCATGGGTCTACCTCACTTGGCGAGGAGTTCGAGCGCCTCGCGGTTCCGCTCGATGGCGTCCTGTAGGCGCTTCTGGAAGTCCTTGTCGTTGCGTCGGGTCTCGATGCGGTCGTTGATTGCCTCGCGGATGACCTCCGAGACCGACATTTCGTCAGCCATTGCAACCGCGTCGAGTGCGCGGGCCTGGGCGTCATCGAGGCGCAGGCTGGTGGTCTTCATCGTGGTGTCCTCTCGGTTGGTGGTGCCACCGGCGCCATGATACCAGACTAATCATCGTACGCAATGCAGATATCAAAGAACCACGATAGACTTCTTGCATGTTTGAGATCGAGGACTTTCTACTCGCGGCCCAGGCGGTCCTCGGCATCGACGCGAGCGAGCTGTTGCACGTCACGAAGATCCCGCTCGCGGAGTCTGCTCTCGCTGCCCCGTTCGCGAGCTTCGGCGGCCACGACTTCTACGAGCACCCGATCCAGCGCGCCGCGATCCTCGCCTCGCGCATCATGCGCAACCATCCGCTGCCCGACGGCAACAAGCGCGTCGCGCTGATCCGCGCCGCCCGCCGCCTCCCCCACACACGGTGGCCGTGTGCGAACATATGTTCGCATGGGGAGGCCCTACCGCCCAGTCCGCGAGCTCGAAGCGCACCTCGACCGCGGCGAGCTCGACTTCGCGATCGCGCTCGCGCGGGTGGCCGCACGCGAGCGCACGCGGCCGCTGGATCTCGAGCTGACGGTGCGCTTCCTGCCGCTCGTCGCCGAGCAGCGCCCGGACGCGTTCGACGTGTGGACGCTGCGCTGGCTCGAGCGCTGGTGCGCGGAGCGTCAGGCGCAGGCGAGCATCGACGACGTCGTCGAGCTCGTCGACGGGCTCGCCGAGATCCCGATCGATCCCGAACGCGCCATGCGGACGATCGCCGCCGTCTGCGCGCGTTACGGTCGCGCCTGAGCGTCCAGCAGCAGCCGCTCGGTGCCCAGCCGCGGGGTAGAGGGCCGTCCGGCCCGCGGCACTAGGCCGCGAGCCGGACGGGGAGCAGCTTGAGCTGATTGATGAAGGGGGATTCGACGTATTGAGGCCCGCCCGCGAGCTGCATGCGCGGGTAGCGCCTGAGCGTCTCCTCGAGCATGATCCTCAGCTCCAGGCGCGCGAGCGCGGTGCCGAGGCAGAAGTGCCGTCCGCCGGCACCGAACGCCTGGTGGTCGGGGTTGCGCTTGACGTCGAAGTGATCGGGGTTCTCATAGCGCTCCTCGTCACGGTTGGAGGAGACGTACCACATCACCACCTTCTCGCCCTCGCGAATCGACGTGCCGTCCAGCTCCGTATCGCAGGTCGCCGTGCGGCGGAAGTGCGCGAACGCGGGGAACATCCGCAGCGCCTCCTCGACCGCACCGGGGATCAGCGACGGGTCGGCGAGCAGCAGCGCGAGCTGCTCGCGATCTTCCATCAGCGCGCGCATCGCGCTGCAGTAGGTCGCCTTGGTGCTGTCGTTGCCGGCGGCCATCAGCAGGAAGAAGCCCATCACGATCTCGTGGTCCTCGAGCTTCTCGCCGTCCACCTCGGCGTGCACGAGCACGCTGGTCTAATCGTCGGTCGGGGTCTCGCGGCGCTCGGCGATGAGCTTGCCGCAGCGCTCGAACAGCTCCGGGACGTCGTGTTCCATGACCGTCTCGGTGCCGTCCGGTGTGACGTCCCGGTCTCCGGCCCCGACGATCGTGTTCATCAGCCTCGCCCAGACCTCGTCGTCCTCGGGCGAGAGCCCCATGAAGCTGCCGATCACGCGCGCCACGACCGGCTGGG
>JBKQHH010000167.1:0-16634 GCA_052148875.1 Solirubrobacteraceae bacterium | reverse complement strand
GGACGACGAGCACTCGTCCGTGTTCCGCCCCGCCAGACGCTCGCTTCGCCATGGCGAAGGAGGCGTCTCCGGAGCGTCGGGCGAGACGCCTGCGTGTTGTCCTAAGCAGCGACGCTATCAGCGCCGGCCCCGGCCAGCGCTCGCCAAGGGAAAGCAGGCGCCGCAGCCCTGTCATTTGCGAATAGCAGACCTCGACGACGGTCGCGGTTGCGACCTGCTTTCAGGCTGGCGCGGACCTCGGCTGCCGCATGGCCAGGGACCAGACCCGGGCCCCGCTGACGCTCAAACGCGGCGCGATGATGTGGTGGGTATCGATGCGGTCGAGGTTCTTGAAGCCTGCCGCGCCGCTTCGGGCTCGATGGCGCGAAGCGCTGCTTCGCGGTCGAGGAATACCCGCATGCGCACGATTTGGTCCTGATCGACATCGAGGAGGGCTGCGAAGCCGGGCGGGTCGGTGGGTGATCCGGAGCTCCGGCGCAGCTTGAAGACGCCCAGCACCTGGTCGCCGATGGTGTGGGCGTCGGTTACTTCGGCCGAGGAAACGCCTAGCTCAGAGGCGACCTGTTCCAGACGCGCAAGGGCGCGCTCGCGCCCCCGCCAGGTCCTCGCGCCGGGCTGTTCAGGCGGGTCGGTCAGCTGCGCCCAGCGTGACACCCATGCCGCGGCGCCTGTGGCTCCGTGTTCATTCCAGGCCTCGAAGGCGCGGGTCACAAGCCACGCGTCTGGGTCCGAGGTGGCGAGCTGCGGGAGCTCGTGCTCCTCGTGCCACAGCCTGGGCAGCAGTCCCCGATGCGGGTCGTGCTCGCGCTCTGAGAAGAGTGTCTGGATGCCTTCTTCTACCGCCGCCTTGACCTCGTCGCGGACCGTCCGCGCAGCCGCGTCGTCGTCGCCGGCGTCACCATATCCGCCGGTGTCGACCGGCTCTCCGAACCAGAAGTACAGCCGTTCGGGCCTGGGCAGCAGCGTCGGACCGATGCCGCGGACGAGGGGTGGCAGCGGAACCCCCACCAGACGCCGCATCAGCGCCGAGACCTGCGCCGCGACCGGCGTCCGGCTGTCGGCCACCACGTGGAGCATCTCCTCGGCTCCGACGGCGGCAAACGGGACGATCGGGTAGCCGAACTCAATCGCCAGCCGCGCGAACCCCAGACGCTCCTTCCAGATCAGCTGGTACTCCTGTCCCCGTGCCTTGAACACCTCGTCGGCTCCGCCTGGGAACACCAGGATGTTCTGCCCGTCACGCATCAGGGCGCGCACGTTCTCACGGGTGCCGCGCACCATCCCTCCCATCGTCAGCAGGTCGCGCCAGACTGGGATCGCGTAGTGGGCGTGATCGCCGAGCCCGAGGACGATGATTCGCCGGCGGGTCCACAGCTCGCTTATCATGAACGGCAGATCGAGGAACGAGTAGCGGGTGTGGTTGCCCACGAACAGGACGGGCCGGTGCGGGATGCGCTCGAGCCCCAGCACCTTCGGTTGAGTGACCCGTCTGAACGGCGCAAGGATCGAAGCCAGCCGGTCCATCTGGCGCGGGTCGGGCGCCCGCGGCAGCGCTGAGCTCTTCTTCTGGGGCACATCCGTCATCGCCGATGCGCTGACGGTGGTTGCAGCGCAGCCGGGTTGAGTGCCGAGGTTGCCGCAGCGAGCCCGTTCGAGGCGCCGCCGTTCAAGGCGCCGGTCATGATGGCGACAAGGCTCACGCGCGGGCGGTGGTGGCCGTGCGGTCGGCTGGTATCGCCCAAGCGGGGCGGCCGGGCTGAGGCTTGATGATCGGGAAGCCGGTCAGGAGGAAGCGCGGCGGCGGCGGGCCACCCCACTGGTTGATCGTGCTGGGATGCATCGACCAGTTCTTGGGCTGGTAGTGGTCGGCGGTCATCTGGGCGATCTCCGAGCAGCACTCGATCATCGCTCCGTCCTCGTCGTGGAGGTAGAGGAACTGGTTGTTGCCGGGTCCGTGGCGGCTGGGGCCCCAGATGCACTTGCGGCCACTGCGTGCCTTGAGCCGGTCGGCGACGCGGCCGAGCGCATTGAAGTCGCTCCACTGGTAGGCGTAGTGGGAGAGCTCCGAGCGGGGGGCGAGGGTGAGGGCGATTCCGTGGTGGTCCTCGTTGCAGTGCCACCAGGAGGCCAGGAACCCCATCCGGTCGCTGAAGCGAAACCCGAGGCCGTCGGTGAGGAAGCGCTCCTCGGCGCGGTGGTTGGCGACCTTGCAGGAGATGTGCTCGAACTTCACCGGCCGATCGCCGGGCGGCGGAGCGTCGACGGTCTGCATGCCGCAGAACAACTTGTAGACATGGCCGGCTGGTGACTTGACCTTCAGAGCGCGGTCGATGCCGGGCTCGCCGTCGTAGATGCCGCCGAGCATCGTGCCGCCGGCGGCGGTCAAACGCTTGGCGGCGCCCTCGAGGGTGGCTGAGTCGGGTACTTCGAGCGCGAGGTGCTCATAGCCGCGGTTCACTCGGTCCTCGATCACGATGAGCTCGTGGTGGCGCTCGTTGCAGGTGAGGTAGCTGGCGCCGGCCAGGCGCTCGGTCTCGACCATGCCGATGACCTGCTCCTGGAACTCGACGGCGGCGTCGAGGTCTTTGACGTGGAGGGCGATGTGTCCGATGCGGGTGACCATGATCAGATGTGTTCCTTGGTGGTGGTGTGGGACAGGATCCGGGCGAGCCGGCTCGCCGGGCGGAAGGCGTCGGCCTGCTCGTCGAGGAACGCCTCGACCGGACGCGGAGGCCGACCGGTCAGACGCTCAACGTCGTTCGTCGCCACGCCGTCGCTTCCGGCGGCGAAGTAGGCGGCCATGCGTGCCGCGTGCTCGACCTCGAACGCCGGCAGGCCGCGGCGGCGCATGACACGGACGGTGAGCTTGACGGGCACCTTGAGATGACGGACGCCGAGGTAATCGGCGATCCTCTCAAAGTTGACCGGGCGCGGACCCGTCGGCTGCCAGGCGCGCTCGCCGGCTTCGTCATCGAGCAGAACCGCGGCCGCGCAGGCGGCGACGTCGCGGACATCGACCATCGCGATCGGCGCCCTTCCAAACGGGGAGGCGAGCACGCCGGTGGCGGCCACGGTCGGTGCCACCGTCTCGAGCAGGTTCTGCATGTAGAAGGATGGGCGCAGGAAGATGAACTGCATCCCCGAGCGCTCGATGCGCTGCTCGCCGCGCCAGTGTGCGACGGCGGTGGGCGTGGGGCCGTTAGGGCCGAGTGAGGGGGCGCTGCCGGAGATCTTGACGACCCGCCGCACACCTGCAGCGACCGCCGCGTCGATGATCGCGGCTTCGTGCTGTTCTTGGTTTGGGCCGTGCGGGGCGAGAAGCAACATTCGTTCGACACCCTCGAGCGCGGCCGACAGCGTCGCCGGCGCCTCGAGATCGGCGTGCACCGCCGGCAGCGGTAGGCCGACGTCCGGCCGGCGCACGAGCGCGCGAGCTTCGATGCCGCGCCCTGCGAGCTCCGCGGCGACGTGGCGGCCGACCCGCCCGGTCGCTCCGAGCACGGCGATCATCCGACCACCTCGACCCGGGCGGGTGGAGCGATGCGCCGCCAGGCCTGGAGTGCCGAACCCACATCGTCGAGCCCTCCGCAGGCGAACACGTAGCGGTCCGGGCGCAAGAGCGCCCAGGTCAAGCCCCGAGCTCTCAGCCACTCGCCGTCCTTGCCGGGGTCGAACACCGATATGCCGGCGTCTTGAAGCAGTGCTCGCGAGGTCTCATCGATCGTCACGGCCGACCAGGTCGAGCCCAGCCGATCGTCGAGGCGGCCGGTCTGCGGAAACAGCGTCCCGACCGTGCGGCGCATCGGGATGCGGGCCGGGCGCGTCGCGAACGCGCCCTCGCAGTAGGTCGGCAGCGGCTTGACGTTCTCGGCCAGCAGGCGCTGCACTCGGGTGCCGTCGACCGCACACAGCCAGCCGTCGCGGGCGCGCACCCGCCAGGGACGGGTTGACTGGACGAGCCCGCCCATCAGGCGCGCCAGCCGTTGCATCGCGGCGACGTGGGGGCGGCGCTCGCGCTCGTAGGAGTCGATTAGAGAAAGCGGGGCGCCGTCCAGGACATTGGCTAGCTTCCACGCCAGGTTGCCGGCGTCCCGCGCGCCGGAGGAGAATCCCTGGCCGGCGAACGGCGGCATCAGGTGCGCGGCGTCGCCGGCGAGCAGCACGCGGCCGCGGCGCCAGCGTGCGGCCATGCGCGTGTGGAACGTGTAGACAACCGCCCGCTCGATCTCCGCGCGCTCGCCCTCGAGCCATTCCGCGACCGCGCGCTCGACCGCTGCGGGCTCCAGCTGCGGCGCGGGATCCTCGCCGGGGTGCAGCATCCACTCCCAGCGATGGCGGCCTGGGGACATCGGCAGCGTGACCGTCGGCCGCGCGGCACGCCCGACGAAGTGCGGGTGGGGAATCTTCGCCAGAGGGCGGTCTACGAGGGCGTCGACGACGATCCAGCGCTGCGGCGCTGTGCGGCCCTGGAAGGGGATCTGCAACCGTGCGCGAACTGCGCTGTTCGCGCCGTCGCAGCCCACCAACCAGCGGGCCGAGATCAGCTCGGAGCGTCCGCCGTCCACGGGACGCGCGTAGACGTCGACATGATCGGCGCGCCGGTCGACCGTTTCCAACGCCAGACCGCGACGCACCTCGACCGTCGGCCGGTCGTCCAGGGCGGCGAGCATCGTGCGCTCCATCGCCGGCTGGTTGATCGACACCAGCGGCGGGTGACCAAGGCGCCCGCTCCGCGCCCGGAACACCTCCACGGCGCGGCCGGCGGCCGTGATGATGCTCGCGCCCGGCTGAACCTGGGCGTCGGCCAGCACCGCCCGATCGAGCCCGACGGATTGGAAGATGCGCAGAACCTCGTCATCGATCACCGCCGCGCGCGGCAGCGTGTACGGCTCGTGCTCGCGGTCAAACGCGAGCGTCCGCACGTCATAGTCGCCTAGCAGCAGCGCCAGCAGCTGACCCACAGGCCCGAGGCCGCAGATGATCACGTCGTACTCGACCACCGGCTCAGACGGGTACGGCCGCGAGGTTGATGCGGTTGGTGAGCGTGCCGATGCCGTCGATCTCGAGCTCGACCGTCTGACCGGGCTGGATCCAGCGGTCGAGCTCAAGACCGCAGCAGCCCGGCATCGTGCCCGCGGAGATGACGTCCCCTGCGTCTAGGCGCTCGCCGGCGGAGGCGTAGGCGAGCATCGCGCCGAGCGTGTGCTGCGGATTCGCGGTCCTGCCCTCGCACCAGAGCTCGCCATCGACTCGCACCCGCCCACGCATCGCCGTCCAGTCGGGAACTGCGTCAGCCGTCACGACGTCGCAGCCGATCGAGTTGGCGAACGTCTTGGCCTTGATCACCGGCCCGAAGATGTTTCGTCTGGCGTCGTCGGCCTGGATGTCGCGCGCACTCCAGTCGTTGAGCACGAACCAGCCGCCGACCGCGTCGAGCGCCTCCTCGGGCGTGGCGTCAACCAGCGGCCTGGCGAGCACGCACGCCAGCTCGAGCTCGAAGTCGAGGAACTGGGTGTGCGACGGCCACCACATGTCCTCGCCGTCTGCGAGCACCGAGGTGTGGTTTGAGACGTAGAACGTCGGGGCCTCCCGGAACCGAGCGTTCGGCTTGAGCTTTGGGAACGGCCTCCCGGTCAGCCGCTCGAAGCCCAACACCACCTTCGCCGCGGGAGCCGGGTAGAAGTTCTTGACCAGCATCCGGCTCGAGTCGATCACGTGGCGCTCCCAGAGCATGAACGCGCGGATCGAGCGCGGTCGAAACGGCAGCCCCGCCGTCCTCGGATCCGCCTCGACGGCGTCTCTCGCGGCGATTGCTGCGGTCGCCCGCTCGCGTGCCGACGCGCCCTCGGCCAAGAAGGCCAGCAGGTCGCGCTCGCCAGGCAACCGAACCCACCGGTCGCGGTCCGGGTCGTGGGCGATCAGCCCGTCTGAGGTGGTGCGTAGCTTCATGTCGTCGGATCTCCGGGTCTGGTGGATGGACGTCACGCGGGCAGCAGCTCGCGCGCCGCGGCGGCGGCGCGCGGCGGCAGGTACTGCCCGGGGTCGTGCGCGCGCAGGGCGACGTCGATCACGACGCGCATCAAGTCAGCAAGGCGGGAGCGAGGAATCTCAGACGTGGCGGTTGGAGAGCCCTCCTTGCTCACATTGACGATCGTAGCCGATACTGATAAGAGCGTCAATCATGACGCGACGATCTTTGCCGGTGGCGCCCTCGCTGTCGGTGAACCTGTACGCGGACGACGTGCTCGCAGACTCCCGCGACGTGTTTGCGCGCATCCGCGAGGCCGGTCCGGTCGTCTGGCTGCCGCGGCACCGGATGTACGCGATTGGCCGCTTTGCAGACGTGCGGGCCGCGCTGCGCAACGACGCGGTGTACCGCAGCGGGGCGGGCGTAGCGGCCAATCGACTGAGCAACCACCTCGGTCGCCACAGCACTCTGTTCAGCGACGACGAGGCACGCACCCGGCGCCGCAAGGTGCTGATGCGCTCGCTTGCGGCGAAAGCGCTCGTTGACATCGAGCCGCAGGTCGATGCCCGAGCCGACGGGCTGATCGAACGACTCCTTGCCACCGACTGGTTTGAGGCAGCGACCGACTTCTCCGCGCATCTTCCAATCGGGGTCGTGGCGGAGCTCGTTGGGGGGCCGGAGGGCGGTGAGCGACTGCTGCGGTGGGCTGCGGCAACCTTCGACGCGCTCGGACCGATGAACCGTCGCGGGCTGCGCTCAGCCCGGACCTCGTTCGGCCTGCTCCTTTACACGCTGCGCTTCAGCGCGGCCGGGGTCTCGCCGCGGAGCTGGGCCGCAGCCGTGTTTGCCGCCCGCGACCGGGGTCAGATCACCACGCGACAAGCCCAGGGTCTCGTGATCGACTTCGTCGCGCCGTCGCTTGACACCACGATCCTCGCCTCGACCCACCTGCTGTGGGTGCTCAGCCGCCACGCCGACGTGTGGGATGAGATCGTCGCCGACCTCTCGCTGATTCCCGCCGCAGTGGTCGAGAACGTCCGCATCGCCTCGCCGATCCGCGGATTCACGCGGCGCCTCTCGCGCGACCACGAGATCGGCGGCACCCTACTACCGCGGGGCTCGCGAGTGGTGCTGCTGTTCGGCGCCGCAAATCTCGATGAGACGCGCTTCCCAAAATGCCGAGAGCTACGACATCCACCGGCCGAACGGCGCGCACGTCGGTTGGGGAAACGGGCCGCACGCATGCGCTGGCGCCAACCTTGCCAAGCTCGAGATGCAGGCCCTGCTGCGCGCGATGGTCCCCCACGTCCGCCGCATCGCCACCAGCAAACCCAATCGGCTGCGCAACAACACGCTCCAGGGCTTCAGCGGGCTCACCGCCCGCTTCAATTAGCAAACAGCCGGCTCACGAGACCGGTGCCGGGACCTTCGGCATCGGCCGCCGTGCCACCTCGGCTGCGTCCTTCCCCGACAGGCCGAACATGCGCAGCACTCCCTCGGCATGGTGGCGGTCGGCGTCCTTCGGTGCCCGTCCGTCCAGAACGTCGCCCATGACTCCGAGAAGCGCGCCGCCCGCGGCGAACATCGCGACGCGCTTGTTGGGAACGCGGAAGCGACCTGCTCTGATGCCGCGCTCGAGGTCCCGCTGGGCGAACGGGCCGAGTGCCCTCAGGCCGATCTTCTGCGACGCGTCGAGGCGGATCAAGAGCCATCCCCACTCGGGATCGCTGCGGGCGAGGTTCACGAAGTAGCGGTGCGCCGCCGCGACCACCTCTGCCGGGTCGTCAAGGTCGGCCGTGACGGAGGCGACTGCGGCACCCTGGGCAGCAACGGTCTCCTCGACGACGGCTTCGACGATCGCCTCCTTGGAGTCGAAGTGGTTGTAGAAGGAGCCGAAACCGACATCCGCCTCGTCGGTGATCTCGTTGATCCGAGTGTTCTCGACGCCCTGGCGGGCAAACAGCGCGCGCGCGGCGTCGAGCAGCTTCCTGTGCGTCTGCTCGCGACGGCGCGTGTGGCGATCGGGATGCGGCGCGGTGCGCATCTCGACAGAAGAAGCTGCCTCGCTGCTCATATATGACGATCCTATCAGTGGATTCCCTGCACGGAGCGCTGCCGATCGCGTGAGCGGACGCCCCGCATCAGATCGTCACCGCGCGCGTTCTGAGAAGTAGGATCATCGTCATGGGCGGCGCGAAGCGGGTGGTTGCCATCCCCGGCGAGGATGCCGCCGCGGAGGCTTTTTCAGCAACTATGGTCCTTCTCGAGAGTTTCTCGCTGGACCTAGACTGGTCGTATCCACTGGTCGGGGCGGCCGCGATTCAGATGCACGGCGAGGCCTTTCCGGCGCAGGCAAGGGCGGCGATCGACGAGTCTGACGCGGCGCTGTTCGGCGCGACGAGCGGCGCGAGCGCGGGCGCGCTCTTCTACTTGCGTTGGGGTCGCCAGACGTTCGCCAACGTGCGCCCGACGCGATTCACCCAAGGTGTTGGGAGTCCGCTCGCATCTCCCGAGGGGATCGATCTCGTAATTGTGCGCGAGAATCTCGAGGATCTCTATGTCCTCAGCGAGGGCGCCGTTGAAGACCTCGCGCCGTTGGGGCTTTGGAGCGCCACTTGGCAGAAGCCGGTGGTCGATCTCGGGCCCGGTGCCTACGCGCTGAAGGTGATCACCGACCGTGGCTGCGAACGCGTTGCCCGATTCGCCTTCGATTTGGCGCGTCGGCGCAAGGCGCAGGGCCGGGCGGGCAAGGTCACCTGCGCCACCAAGCACAACCTGCTCTTTCGCACCGACGGGCTGTTCCGCGAGGTTGCCGAGCGTGTGGCCGGCGAATATCAGGACATCGAGCTCGAGGTGCTGATCATCGACGATTTCGCGAATCGTCTTGTCGGCCGGCCACAGCAGTTCGACGTCGTGCTGCTCCCTAACCTGTACGGGGACGTGCTCTCGGACGCGGCGGCGGCGCTCGCTGGGGGCTTGGGGCTCGCCGCGAGCGGCTGTTACGGTAGCGACTACGCATACTTCGAGCCAGTGCACGGAACGGCGCCGGACCTGGAGCGCCAGCGCGTCAATCCCACGGCGACGATCCTGTGCGCCGCGATGATGCTGGAGTACCTGGAGTTCGGCGAAGCGGCGCAGCAGCTGGTGGCCGCGGTCGAGCGGGTCTACGCTGGGGGAACCTCACTTACCCCCGACCAGGGCGGTACCGCGTCGACCGATGAGTTTCGCGACGCCGTTGCGGCGGCTATGCGAAGTGGAGGATGAAGAGATGACTGCGCCCACGCTGGTCGAGAAGATCTGGGACGAGCACGTCGTCGCTGACCTCAGTGGCGGCCTCGATCTCCTGCACGTCGACCGCCACCTCGTGCACGATCTCTCAGGGCCGCCATCGCTCGGGATGCTCGCTGCCCGTGGCCTTGCGGTGCGCAATCCGGAGCTGACGTTTGCGATGCCCGATCACACGGTCTCGACCGCGGTTGGTCGCACCGACGCGGACACGAACGCGGGCCGCCTGCTCGTGCCCGCGCTGCGCGAGCGGGCACACGCCGAAGGCATCCGGCTGTTTGACCTCGACGACGTCGAGCAGGGCATCGTGCACGTGGTCGGACCCGAGCTCGGGCTGACGCTCCCGGGCGTAACAGTGCTCTGCGGCGACAGCCACACGTGCACGCACGGCGGACTCGGCGCGCTCGGCTGGGGCATCGGCAGCAGCGACCTCACACATGTGCTCGCCACGCAAACGATCGTCCAACGCCGCCCCAAACAAATGCGCGTCACCTGCTCAGGCAGCCTCGCCGCGGAGGTCGAGCCGAAGGACCTCGTGCTGCAGCTGATCGGCGAACACGGCGCCGATGGCGCATCCGGCTTCGCCGTCGAGTACGCCGGCAGCGCCATCGCGTCGATGCCGGTCGAGGGCCGCATGACGCTGTGCAACCTCACGATGGAGTTCGGCGCGAAGATCGGGATCGTCGCGCCGGACGAAGCGACGTTCGATTACGTCGCCGGAAGGCGATACGCGCCCAGCGGCGCGCACTGGGACCAGGCGCTCGCCGCCTGGCGCGAGTTGTCAAGCGACGAGGATGCGGCCTTCGATCGCGAGATCGAGATCAACGCCTCTGCGGTCTCACCGCAGATCACGTGGGGCACAAGCCCGGCGCACACGATGGCCCTCGATAGCAAGATCCCCGACCCCGGACAGGCGCGGGATCCGGCGGCTCGCCTGGCCCGCAGCAAAGCGCTCGAGTACATGGGCCTGAGCGCCGGCGAGCAGCTGCTCGGGCTGCCCGTCCAGCACGTGTTCATCGGCTCCTGCGCCAACGGCCGTCTCTCGGACCTGCAGAACGCCGCATGGGTCGTTCGCGGCCGGCGCGTGGCGGCTGGCGTGCGCGCGTGGGTGGTACCTGGCTCTCACGGCGTGCGGCGCGAGGCCGAGGCGCTGGGACTCGACCGCATCTTCACCGCAGCTGGCTTCGAATGGCGCGAGCCGGGCTGCTCGATGTGCCTCGCCGTCAACGACGAGCTCGTCCCCCCCGGAGAGCGATGCGTTTCGACAAGCAACCGCAACTTCGTCGGCCGCCAGGGGCCGGGTGCGCGCACGCACCTGTGCGGCGCCGCGACCGCTGCCGCTGCCGCGATTGAGGGACGCATCGCAGATCCCCGCCAGCTCGCCCCGGTGCCCTGAGATGGAGCGCTTCACCAGCGTGCAAGGACGCGCGATCCCGCTACCGGTGCCCGACATCGACACCGACGTGATCACCCCCATCAAGCGAGTGATGCAAGGGGGAGACGCGCTAGTGCGCTATGCGTTTGAACCGC
Source organism: Solirubrobacteraceae bacterium (assembly GCA_052148875.1). Classification (GTDB taxonomy): domain Bacteria; phylum Actinomycetota; class Thermoleophilia; order Solirubrobacterales; family Solirubrobacteraceae; genus Palsa-744. The sequence continues at coordinate 5,851 of JBKQHH010000167.1, read as the reverse complement.
TGCGCTACACACCGGACGGAGCGCTCAAGCCAGAGTGCCCGCTCAACCAGGAGGCCTACCGGGACGCGCCGATCCTGCTCGCCGGCGCGAACTTTGCCTGCGGCAGCTCGCGCGAGACCGCCGTGTGGGCCGTGCGGGGCCTGGGCATCCGCTGCATCATCGCACCGAGCTTCGGCGACATCTTCTTCGACAGTTGCTTCGAGAATGGGCTGCTCCCGGTCGCGCTCCCGCAAACAGAGCTCGACGCGCTGGCCGACGAGGCGCCCGCCGGGGAGTTCCGCGTCGACCTCGAGCGCGGCGAGATCACCACCCCAAGCGGGCGCACGATCGCGTTCGCCGTGCACCCATTGCAGCGCGAGGCCCTGCTCGCCGGCCGCGACTCGATCGAGCTCACGCTTGCACGCGAGCCGGAGATCTCGGAGTTCCAGCGGCGCGACCGCGAGCTTCGTCCGTGGGTCTACGAGCTTGCCGGTGACACGTGAGCAAAGCGCTGTGAGCCCTGGCGGTGACCATGCAGCGACTAGCGCCGCGGACGGCCGGTACGGGCGCTCGTTCACAGACGCCGCGGGCGCGCGGTTACAGGAGCTGTGCCTCACCGCGCGACGCCAGCCTCTGAGGCGAAGGCGTGAACGGTGCCAAAACCGAGTTCCATCTGGGAGATCGGGGTCTTGGCACCTTTCGCGCACTTCCGTGGGACCGCCAAGGAATAGCGTGTCGGATTACGCGTCGTCGAGCTCGCGGCGCGCGGAGAAGTACCCCAGCGCTCCATCGCGTCTGGCGCTCACCTCGACCAACCCAGCATCGGCGAGCCATGACTCCAGCTCGGCGAGCGTGCAGCCAGGGCCGAACGAACCTCTCAGCTGCATGAGGCGCACCCACGAGTCCTGCCGCAGCCCTGCATGCTTGACCACCGCAGTTCCGCGCAGCGCACCGCCGGGGCGCAGCACGCGCGCCATCTCGGCTAGCGCGGCCGCAGGATCTGGGAAGCAGTGCAGTCCCGTGTAGCTGACGCAAAGGTCGAATGAGCCGTCTTCGAACGGCAGCGCGTTCACGTCGGCCGCTGTGAACTCGACCTGGTCCAGGCCGCGACGCTGGGCCTCAGCACGAGCCCGCTCCAGCATGACCGGCGAGAGGTCGGCGGCGACGTAGCGCACGCGCTGGCCTGCCCGCAAGCCGCGGAACGCCACTCCTCCCCCACACGGAACATCGAGGATCGCGGTGCCGTCCGGCTCCTTGCCCAGCCGCGCGATGTCTTCGTAGAAGCCCGACGCGTCCATGCCCCAGATCAACCGCCCGAGCACACGCGCGACGTGCTCATGCTCCACCGCCGCGTCGTACACGGTGGCGTCAAGCCACCCGCTCCTCCAGCGCTCGCGGACGTCCGGCACGAGTGAAGCATAGACGCCAGGGGGACACGAGATTCGAGGTCGGACGAGCTGCACTCGTCAGTAGCACTGACGGTCGCCCTTCCGCATTGCTCACGCAGCGAGCGTAATCGGGCTGGGTGGGTCAGCAGCTCCTCCTCCTGAGCGGGCGTCTCGCGGACGTGGATCACACGCCTCCTTTCCGCGGTGGATGTCGCGCAAAGGCCGGCGGCCGCGGTGGTAGCGACGTTGGTGGCGACGATGGCCCCGACCGGGGTGCGTGTCACTCGGGCCGTAGGTGCTGCCCGGGCGGCCCGGTGGCCGCCAGGGCGGTCTTTCAGGCCGCTGCGACGGCTATCTGGTGCTTGTGGAGCTTCAGTAAGTTGTGGGTGGCGGTGATCAGGCGCCACTCAGAGCGTGCGGCGGATCCGCCTCGTCGCTGAAACTGATTGATGCGCCGGTTGTGCTTGGTCTGTGCGAACACCGGCTCGACCATCGCCTTGCGTCTTCGGTAGAGCCCGCCGGCGAAGTCGCTCTGAAGTGTCTTGCGCATCGATGTGTAGCGCCCGCCATCCCATCCCGGCCGCGGCGTGTTGCGCTTGCCGGCGTCGGGCGGGACCAGCACTTGGACATGCTCGTTGGCGATGACGTTGTCCATCTGCTCCTCGTTCCAATAGCCCGAGTCGGCAACAGCGACTCCGGGAGTCTCTGTCACACCAATCGCCTCGAGCTCCCTCTTCGTCGCCTCAACCATCGGCTGCAGGTGACCGAAGTCCGGGGAGCTCGCGGTCACCTCGGCGGCGAGCACGATCTGAAACTCGTTCACGACGGCCTGAGCGTTGTAGCCCTGGGTGTAGCTGCGCGGAGTCTTCACGTTGCGCGAGTCAAGATCGGTCGTGTTGATCTTCCCAGCAGGGGTCTCGGGCGGCTCGAATGGCTTCGGTGGGTGGCCGAGCCTTCGGCCCTGTTTGTCGCGTCCGTGCGCGCGGTAGTGCTCGTAGGCCTCGTTGGCGTGGCGCTCGACCGCGAGGTCTTGCTGAAGGCGTCGCTCTGCCTCGAGTAGCCGCTCGGCGCGTGAGCGGGGGATCGGCTTTGCCTGTCGACGGCGGTGCTCATCGAGCTGGTGGCGAGCCTCCCGCAGCCATCCCTCGCGGCCCTGGATCCGGGGGACGATCACCTCGGCATCGAGCTCGATCTCCACCCCGGGCTCAGCAGCCGCCTCGGTCTTCGCACTCTCCTTCTCGGCGCGCTCTGCCTCGAGCTTCTGCTTTGCCTCAGCCAGAGCGGCCCGTCGTCCCTCGCTGGTGCGCAGGTGCTCGGGCAGCTCATCGCCACGCGCATCCCCGTAGAGCTCGTCCTCGGCCGCGTCTATCTCTGAGGCCTCCTTCAGGATCTCCTTGGCGAGCTGCTCGTAGTCGAGGTTGCAGTGGTGCGAGGCGTTGGCATGAACCTTCGTTCCGTCGATCGCGATCACCCCGACCTTCACGAGCCCCGCCTGCTTGCACAGCCCCAGCACCGAGCTGAACAGCTCAGCCAGCGCAGCCTCGTGGCGGGCACGGAACCTAGCGATCGTCGCGTGATCGGGCTTCTGCTGGGCGGCGATCACCCGGTAGGCGACATCCTCCACGCACTTGCGCTCGATCCCCCTTGATGAGCGTTCACCTCTCGCGTAGGCGTACACGAGAAGCGACACCATCATCGAGGGCTCAAACGCCGCCCGGCCCCACCCATCGCGCCGGTAGACGGCGAAGAACGCGGACAGATCCATCTCTTCGACTGAGGCCAACACGAACCACGCCAGGTGGTCCTCCGGCAGCCAATCACGCGGGTCTGGAGGCATCAGGAACGGCTGCTCACGATCGCACGCCAAGAAGTTCATAGCCATGCCCTGAAGTCTCTTAATCTGCTCGGACGGACTCACCGGTTTGCGCGACACCCACCGCGCATTCCGGGTCTCGGGGCGGGTTCGGGGCAAGCACCCGTGCGGGAGCGAAAGCAGGGGGTTCGCCTGGTAGCCCCGGATACGTGTTCTTCGTGCTGCGGCCAATCAGGGTGCAGGCGTGGCGCGAAGCGAACGAGATGCCCGGTCGCGAGCTAATGCGCGAAGGGCATTGGCTGCTCTGACGCGCCCGGCGATCGAAGCGCCCGGCAAGCGCCGGTCATGCAGTTAAGACTCTTCCCGGACGGGGTTCCGAGTGCGGGTCTTGGCGCCATCAGCACGACCTCCGCTTGACTCGGGATCGCGCAGCGTGGCTATCGCCTTCTCGATCCGCCGTGCACGCGTCTCAGGCTTCTTTGCGCTCTCGATCGCGTACACATGAGCGCGTCGATGGCTGTAAGCCAGGCGGTCGTAGGCGGCGCGCGCGACCGGATCGGTATCGAGGGCGCGCGCGAAGTCTGTCGGCTCGATCACCACGGGGGGCTCGGCATCGACCTCGACGTCGACCTCCACCGCATCGCCGGTCAAAACGCCGGCGGCTTGTCGGTTGGCGTTGCTAAGGCCGATCAGATGCCGGCCGCGCACTATCGCGACTCTCGTCTTCCAAGAATGGCCGTTGAGCGTGACCGTCACTCGCGGCCGCTTACCCCCGCCGAGCGCCTCGACGACGTCTGCCGGAACTTCCAATCCGCTCATCGGCTCCGCGGGCTCTACCCTGGACGAGAACCTCACTCCGCTCGTGCCCCTCTCACGATTCCTCGCCATCTGGGACCACGTCCAAGGTTGCAAGCACGTCGGGGTTGGCGATCAGCTCGATCTCTCGAACCAGGCCCGCCTCAACCTGGAAGATGAAGGCCACCTTCACCGCGCCGCCGACGATCCAGGCGCCGCCACGCTCACCGTCGATCGCGACCGGCGACGCCCCCTGGGCACCGTCGAAGCGGGCGGCCACAGCAGCCGCGCCCTCGTAGGCAGGCTTCGCGCCCAGGCGCTGACCGACCGAGTCCGCGCGTATGACCGCATCGGGCGCGAGCAGCGCCAGCAGGTTCGCGAGCTCGCCACCATGTGCCGCGGCCAGAAACGCATCGACGACTTGGCAGCCCTCGGCACGCGCGGCGCGTTCCGCGGCTGGCTCCGGTACCCCTTGGACCTTGCGCCGTGCTCGGCTGGCTAGCTGACGCACGGCGGCACCCGAGCGCCCCAGCACAGCACTGATCTCCTCGAACGAGTAACCGAAGACATCGTGCAAGACGAGCGCCGCTCTCTCGGCCGGCGCGAGGGTGTCGAGCACAACCTGCATCGCGTCGCCGACCTGCTCGGCGAGCAGCGCGTCGGCTTCCGGGTCGGGCTCGGGGTCAACCGATGCGGCCTCCGCATTGACCTGGGCCTCGGTTACCGCTCGGGTACCTCGCTTGCGGAGGTGGTCCAGGCACAGTCGCGTCGTGACCGTCGTCAGCCACGCCGGCAGATCGTCGACGTAGTCGACGCCGGACAGCCGCAGCCAGGCCTCCTGCACCACGTCCTCCGCGTCTGCCGAAGACCCGAGGATCCGGCTCGCGATCGCGGTTAGCCGGGGCCGCTCGGCCTCGAAGTCCGTCGGATTCATGAGAGCCACACATCGTAGACGTGCGCCGTCCGCAGAATGTGACCGCAAGCCCGACGTCACACTCTCCGTTCGGCGCACGTCAACAAGGCATGAATACATTCGACAACATCGTCTACACCGTCAGCGACCTCGACGCCGCCAAGACCATTCACCGCGCCCTTCTCGATACCGAGCCCCACACCGACCAGCCCTACTACGTCGGGTTCAATGTGGGCGGTGTCGAGATCGGCCTCGCCCCACAGTCCCAAGAACAGCGCACCACACCGGTTGCGCACATTCGCGTAGCCGATCTCGACACCGCCCTGGCCGAGGTCCAGAAGGCCGGCGCCACACTCGTCGATCAACCACGAGACGTGGGCGGCGGCACGCTGATCGCAACGGTAAGCGACCCAGACGGCAACATCCTCGGCCTCATCCAGCGCGCCTGACGTAGGTCAGTAGCCCTTCACAATGTCGCTACCACAGGGCCATCAGCTCTCCACGCCTTATCGGACGGACACAGTGACCCGCTCCCGCGATCTGAAGTCAGTTCCGGGCCGACGACCCGCCGTTCGCTCGTCGGTCGCATCCCTCCATCGACGCCCGCCACACCAATGACAGGCGAGAGCCTACCGACGCGACACAACGCCCGTTCGGTGATTTCGGCCTGCCATCAAAACGCTAAGGAGAACCAACGATGCAGGAACGCATGAAGAACCCGGCCGTGCTCATTCCCGAGCCGATCTTCCCGGAGCCGCCACATGGGGACGACATGCTCGCTTCAGAGGATTTCTAGCCGCGCCACCTGACGAGCTGGGCGAGTGCGGCCCCTGCTGTCCGCGCGTTGCGGGACGCTCGCCGGCGGCGTCGAGATGCTCGCGTTGACGATAGAGCGGGAGCGCCTCGAACCGCTAGGCGGGCGCCCCCGACGGCATCGCCGAACGCGTCGCGAAGGCCGGCCGA
>JBKQHH010000166.1:0-3667 GCA_052148875.1 Solirubrobacteraceae bacterium | reverse complement strand
GAGCCGCCGCAGCTGGCCGGTCATGTGCGCGGCGCAGCGGGCCACCCAGTCGCTCGGCGGCTCCCCGCCGGCGATCGCGCCGAGCTCGGCGGGCAGGCCGAAGGCGTCGAAGCCGAACGCGAACAGCACGGCGTCCCCGCGAGCGCGGCGGAAGCGCGCGTACGCGTCGCCGATCGAGTAGCTGCGTACGTGGCCGATGTGGACGTTCCCGGAGGTGAACGGGGCGGACGGCTTGATGTAGACGTGCGTCTGGTCCTCGGCCGGCGGCGGCGTCCTGAAGGCGTCGCGCTCGCGCCAGGCGGCCTGGCGACGGGCCTCGACCGCAGCGGGCTCGTAGCGTGTGTGGGTGCCGTCGCTCATCGTCGTTCGAGCATATCCAAGGGCATTGGCGGCGGTGTGACCGTTGCTATGCTCAGCCTCACTTGGCTCGCGTCGCCCACATGCCCCTGATGGCGCCCCGCCGGAGCACCTCCGGCGCCGCCGGGCGCGGGGCGCTCCCGTCAGTGCGGCGCGACCGGATGTCCGCGACGACTGCGAGGATGCTGCGATGGAGATAGAGATCGGGCGCGGCAAGAAGGGCCGTCGCGCATATGGCTTCGACGACATCGCGATCGTGCCCTCGCGGCGCACGCGCGACCCCGACGACATCGACATCTCATGGAAGCTGGGGCCCTACCAGTTCGAGCTGCCGATGCTCGCGTCGGCGATGGATGGCGTGGTCTCGCCCGAGAGCGCTGGCATCATCGGCAAGTTGGGCGGCCTGGCGGTGCTGAACCTCGAGGGCATCTTCACCCGCTACGAGGACGCTGACGAGCAGCTGGAGCGGATCGCGTCGCTGCCGAAGGAACTCGCCACGCGCGAGATGCAGGAGATCTACCAGGAGCCGGTCAAGCCGGAGCTGATCGCGCAGCGCATCCGTGAGATCAAGGAGCAGAAGGTCGTGGTCGCGGCCTCGCTGACCCCGCAGCGCGTCCTCGCCTACCACGAGATCGCGATGGAGGCGGGCCTCGACGTGCTCGTGATCCAGGGGACGGTCGTCTCCGGCGAACACGTCTCGACGGTCTCCGAGCCGCTGAACCTGAAGGAGTTCATCCCGAGCCTCGACGTGCCCGTCGTGGTCGGCGGCTGCGCCTCCTACCACACGGGTCTGCACCTGATGCGCACGGGCGCGGCGGGCGTGCTCGTGGGCGTGGGTCCGGGCGCCGCGTGCACGACGCGCGGCGTGCTCGGCATCGGCGTGCCGCAGGCGACGGCGATCGCGGACGTCGCGCACGCTCGCTCGACGCACATGCTCGAGACGGGCGAGTACTGCCAGGTGATCGCCGACGGCGGCATGCGCAACGGCGGCGACGTCTCCAAGGCGATCGCGCTGGGCGCGGACGCGGTGATGATCGGCTCGCCGCTCGCGCGCGCGTACGAGGCGCCGGGGCGCGGCTTTCACTGGGGTATGGCGACCTTCCACCCGACGCTTCCCCGCGGCGCCCGTGTGGCGACCACGCAGAACGGGACGCTCGAGGAGATCCTCGTGGGGCCGGCGCGCGAGAACGACGGGACGTTCAACCTGTTCGGCGGCCTGCGCACGTCGATGGCGACGTGCGGCCACAAGGACCTGGCGGAGTTCAACCGCGCCGAGGTCGTGGTCGCACCGTCGCTGCAGACCGAGGGCAAGTCGCTGCAGCGCGACCAGGGCGTCGGCATGGGCGCGACCAACGGGAAGGCAGCCGCCCTCGTAAATGACTGAGACAGCGGTCCGGGACGTTCCCGACGAGGCTGGCAAGGACGCAGAGAGCGAAGTGTGCTCAGCACATGAGCGATCGAGGACGCCGCCAGGCGAAGTCGGGAGCGTCCCGGAGATCGTGGTGCTCGACTACGGCGGGCAGTACTCGCAGCTGATCGCGCGCAGGGTGCGCGACTGCGGGGTGTTCAGCGAGCTGCTGCCCCACCACGTGCCCCTGGAGGAGGTCGCCGCGCGCAAGCCGCGCGGGATCATCCTGTCGGGCGGGCCCGCGTCGGTGTACGCGCAGGGCGCGCCGCCCTTGGATCGCGGCCTGCTCGAGCTGGGCGTGCCGGTGATGGGCATCTGCTACGGGATGCAGCTGCTCGTGCACACGCTGGGCGGGCGGGTCGAGCAGGCTGAGGTGGGCGAGTTCGGCCGCTCCGATCTGCACGTGGCGGACCCGGGAGTCCTGCTGAAGGGCATGCCGCGCGAGCAGACGTGCTGGATGTCGCACCGCGACACCGTGTTCGAGCCGCCGCCGGGCTTCCGCGCGCTGGCGTCCTCGAACGGCTCGCCGGTGGCGGCGGTCGAAGATCCCGAGCGCGAGATCTACGGGATCCAGTTTCACCCGGAGGTCGTGCACACCCCGTATGGCGAGGAGATCCTGACGCGCTTCTTGACCGAGATCTGTGGCTGCGATCCGACGTGGTCGGCGGCTTCGATCGTGGAGGAACAGGTGCGGCGCATCCGCGAGCAGGTGGGCGACGGCAGGGTCATCTGCGGCCTGTCCGGCGGGGTGGACTCGTCGGTGGCGGCGCTGCTCGTGCACCGCGCCGTCGGAGAGCAGCTGACGTGCGTGTTCGTCGACCACGGCCTGATGCGAAAGGAAGAGGGCGACCAGGTCGTCAAGACCTTCCGCGACACGTTCAAGGTGCCGCTCGTGGCGGTCGACGCGCAGAAGCGCTTCCTGGACAAGCTCAGGGGGGTGACCGAGCCGGAGGCCAAGCGCAAGGCGATCGGAGCGGAGTTCATCAGGGTGTTCGAGGAGGAGGCGGCGAAGCTCGCCGGCGCGGCTGGCGGTCCCGGCGCGCGCTTCCTGGTGCAGGGCACGCTGTACTCGGACGTGATCGAGTCCGGCGGCGGCACGGGAGCGGCGACGATCAAGTCCCACCACAACGTCGGCGGCCTGCCCGACGACCTGCAGTTCGAGCTCGTCGAGCCGTTGCGCGCGCTGTTCAAGGACGAGGTCCGCGCGGTGGGCGCCGAGCTGGGCCTGCCCGAGCGCCTCGTATGGCGCCAGCCGTTCCCCGGCCCTGGCCTCGCGATCCGGGTCGTCGGCGGCGAAGCCACGAAGGAGCGCCTGGACGTGCTGCGCGAGGCCGATCACATCCTGCAGGAGGAGATCCGCAAAGCGGGCCTCTACCGCGAGCTGTGGCAGTCCTTCTGCGTGCTCCCGGACGTGCGCACCGTCGGCGTCCAGGGCGACGAGCGCACGTACGGCTACGTGGTCGTCATCCGTGCGGTCACCAGCGACGACGCCATGACAGCCGACTGGGCGCGCCTGCCCTACGACCTGCTCGAGACGATCGCCTCGCGCATGATCAACGAGCTGCGCGAGGTCAACCGCGTGGTCCTCGACATCACCAGCAAGCCGCCAGGCACCATCGAGTGGGAGTGACGCTCCGGTTCCTCCCCTCGATGCCGACTAGCGTGGGCATCGACGTGAGGAACCTGCGCCCAGCGGCGGGGGCCCGGTGTTACCGACGCCTTGCTCTATGATGTCCGCCTTGCCGCGCGCTCTCGCGTGGCCTTTTTCACGCCATGGCCCCCTCTGTAAAGACCTACGTAGCGAAGCCGACCGATCGCGAGCGCAATTGGCTGAGCACCGCACGAAAGCGCACCTTGCCGCTGAGCATGCGCTCATAGGCCTCGGCGACGCGATCCAGCGGA
>JBKQHH010000165.1:0-3112 GCA_052148875.1 Solirubrobacteraceae bacterium | reverse complement strand
TGCGCACGTAGCCGTACACGTTGTCCGCGTAGCGCGCGTACAGGAAGCCGAGCGCCTCGCGGTCGCCCGCCTGCGCCCGCTTGACCGCCAGCGACACCAGCCCCGGCGTGGCCAGGCTCTCGCGACTGCCGCGGCCGTGCGCGACCATCGACCCGTAGTGCGGCGCCGCCAGGTGCTCCGGCGGCGCGGTTCTCGCGGCATCCACCGCGGCGGTCATGACCGATGTTCCCGCTGTGCGCTGCTCGTGTCTACTAGTGTGATGTGTCCCATGTCCCCTCCGTGGTCCGTCGACAAATGCGTGTACCGGTGAAGCTAAGCGGACAGGCGTTGGGCCGCTGCCCACATTTGCGTTAGAAACGTGTTAGAAACCCGCAAACATCGGGCTTTCGGTCAGCAACGGATACGATTCTCGCCTCTCACACAAGCGGCCCGGAAACTGTGACCTCGAGGTAGCGGTAGCCTTCCCCAAGCCTTTACAACTGCGCCGCGGCCGACGGCTACCGTGCCTCGCGCTCAACCTGTGGATCGCCCGTGAGCCTGCCCCCCATGGATCGCTTCTCCACCTTTCTTCCACAACCCGCCGTGCCCAGCAGCACGAGCCTCGTCCGTGATCCGCTGCCCGCTTCCCCGCCGGCCGGGCACGCCGGCCCTGTGCGCAATCACTCCGGCCTCGCCCACAACCACCCACCCGCCGCCCCGCCGCTGGCCGGGCGCGTCAGCCTGGCCCACGACTACCTGCTGGTCATGCGCGGCGCCGAGCGCACGTTCGCGGCGATCGCCGAGCTCTACGCGCAGGCGCCGATCTTCACCCTGCTCCACGACGAGCAGGGCACGAGCGGGCGCTTCGCGGGGCGCTCGATCACGACCTCGCCGCTGCAGCGCCTGGGGATCGACCAGTCGTCGTTCAGACGCCTGCTGCCGCTCTACCCGTTCGCCGTCGAGCGGCTGAAGCTTCCGCGGTCAGACGTCGTGCTGAGCAGCAGCAGCGCGTTCGCGCACGGCATTCGCGTTCCCGACGGCGCCGTGCACGTCTGCTACTGCTACACGCCGTTTCGCTACGCGTGGGACGAGCAGGACTACGCCCTCGGCGAGATCTCGCCGCTGCTGCGTCCGCTGCTGCGCCGGCAACTGCGCCGCATCCGCGCGTGGGACCTCGCCGCCAGCCGCCGGGTCGACGAGTACATCGCCATCTCCGAGCTCAGCCGCGAGCGGATCAAGCGCCACTACGGGCGCGACGCCGTCGTCATCCATCCGCCGGTGGAGACCCATCGCTTCGCGCCGGGCAGCCCCGGCGACTCGCTGCTGATCGTCTCCGAGCTCCTCGGCCACAAGCGCCTGGGCCTGGCGCTCGAGGCCGCCCGTCGCGCGCGCGCGCCGATCCAGGTGGTGGGCGCGGGACCGCACCTCGGCGCCCTCAGGGACGCCTACCCCGAGGCCGAGTTCCTCGGGCGCGCGAGCGACGCGGATCTCGTCGAGCTGTACGCGAGCGCCCGCGCGGTGCTGATGCCCGGCATGGAGGAGTTCGGAATCACCGCGGTGGAGGCGCAGGCGGCGGGGCGGCCGGTGATCGCCGCCGCCGCCGGCGGGGCGCTGGAGACGGTGCTCGACGGGCTGACCGGGCGCCTGGCGAGGCTCGACGACGTCGACTCGTTCGCGCGGGCGATCGAAAGCATCGACGAGCTCGACTTCGACCCCGCCAGTGCGGTGCAGAACGCCGAGCGCTTCTCGGTCGCCGCGTTCGAGCGGCGCCTGTCGGCCCACGTGACGGGAGTGCTCGAGCGCGCGGGCCGGCTGTAGGTCAGGCGCGCCAGGCCACGCGCGCCGTTCCGGGCACCGCCCGGCGGTGATGGCGGGCCACCCAGCGGCGACGCTCGCCGCTCGCGGGGATCGACCGGTCGATCTGCGCGGGCCCGTGCTCCTCGTCGCGAATCCCGGCGACCGCGTCGCCCGGCAGGGGCCCGTCGTCGCTGCGCAGCCACGCGCGTTCGAGCTCGATCCCGAACTGCCACACCGCCACGCCACCCAGAACCGCGAGGCCGGCTGCGACCGCCGGCCCCGGCAGCTCTCGTATCTGTGCCTGCATCGGTTGCCGCCCTTCTCTCGCCTTGGCCGTCGGTCTCGAGGGGATGCCCGCCGATGACGTACGCATCGACATCCACCTCGGCACGCCACGGCGCACGCTAGCGCACCTCGACCTCATTTGCATTGTCCGAAGAATCGGAGAGTGTGCATTGATCTCACCTTCATACGAACGCACGCTGTTTACACCACACACCGGCGGCGGCCGCGATGTAGTACAGTTGTCGACGTTCCACGTACTCACTTTGATCGGATTTTGAGAAAAGGCGAGTCACAAGTTTATTCCTGACACATTCCACCGATTCCGACGCGGACGCGTGGGGATATCAGTGTAAGAACAGGTTTATGGCGACAGCTGCTAGGGCGGGGACAGATCGCTACGACGGCGCGGCCGCGCGGCCGCGACCGTCGCTGGAGCGCGAGGCGTTCAGCGCGTTCCCCTACGGCCTGCTGGTGCTCGATCGCGACGGACGGGTGGTCTGCCGCAACGCGCAGGCGACGCAGCTGATCCAGGCGATGGGCCTGCCCGAGAAGGGGCTCACGTGCTGTGCGCTGCTCGGGTGCCGCCTGCCCGACACGGTGCTCGAGGCCGCGTGCCTGACGGAGCTGGCGCTCGGCCGCGACGCGGCGCTGCCGGAGATCCGCGTGGACATCCGCTCGCCCGCCGGCCCGAACGCCATGTGGGTGACCGCCGCGGCGATCGGCGGCGCGGGCGGCCGCGTGGTGCTGCAGCTGCGCCCCGGCATTTCCGGCGACCGGCGCCGGCGCACGAGCCCGCACTGGATGGCCGGCTCGAGACTGCGCATCCGCACGCTCGGCCGGACCGTCGTCGAATCCGTCGAGGGGCCGATCGGCGGAGCGTGGCTGGACCAGCGCACCGGCCAGCTGCTGAAGTACCTCGTCGCCGAACGCCAGCGCGCGGTCGCGGTGGATGAGAGCGGCGAGAGCATCTGGCCGGGAGCCGACTACGCGGGCGGCGCGAGCGTGCGCTACTACTTCCACGCGCTGCGCCGCAGGATCGAGCCCCAGCGCG
>JBKQHH010000164.1:0-13723 GCA_052148875.1 Solirubrobacteraceae bacterium | reverse complement strand
GCCATGCCGGCCCCGTAGCGCTTGGCCTGCAGGCGCACGAACCAGTTGCCGATGCCCGCCAGCGGCGCGAGCATCACGCGGTTGGGCACGCGCAGCGAGCCCAGGTTCCAGCTTTCGTCCAAGCGAGCCGTCACGGCTAGAGCTTAGGAGTTGCGTTCGTGCAGCAGGCGCAGGCCGGTGAGCGTGAGCAGGTCGTCGACCTCCTCGATCTCCTCCGTGTATGGCACCACCAGGCCGGCGAGGCCGCCGGTGGCGATCACGTCGGTGCGCTCGCCCAGCTCGTCGTACAGGCGGCGCAGGATCGCGTCGATCGCGCCGGCGTAGCCGAACACGACCCCGGAGCGGATCGCGTCGATGGTGTTCTTGCCGATCACGCTGCGCGGCGGGGCGAGGTCGACCTTCGGCAGCCGCGCGCCCCGTTCGGAGAGCGCTTCCAGCGATATCTCGATGCCCGTCATCAGCGCCCCGCCGACGTACTCGCCCTCGCGCGAGACGACGTCGAAGGTGGTCGCCGTGCCGAAGTCGACGCACACCGCCAGGCCGCCGAAGCGCTCGCGGATGGCGACGGCGTTGACGAGCCGGTCTGCGCCGATCTCGCGGGGGTTGTCGTAGCGGATCGCCAGACCCGTCTTGGTTCCCGGGCCGACCGCGTGCATCTCGTGCGACAGATAGCGGCTGGCCATGGCCGTCCACTCGGGCTCGAGCTGGGGCACGGTGGAGGAGACGATCGACGCGTCGAGATCGCCGAAGCCGTAGCCGCGCAGCTCGAGCAGGTTGCGCAGCGCGGCGCCGAGCTCGTCGGCGGTGGACTGCCGCACGGTCGCGAAGCGCCAGTGCTCGAGCAGCCGCTCGCCCTGGAAGGCCCCGAAGTGGGTCTGCGTGTTTCCGACGTCGACGGCCAGCAGCATCGGCGACCATTATGCTCGGCGAAGCGATGGCTGCGAGAGAACCCAGGCTGTACGCGCTCCCCGGATCGCACCCGTGCGCGGCGGTGGAGGCGGCGCTGCGGATGAAGTCGATCGCGTACAAGCGCGTCGACCTGCTGCCGACGGGGGAGATCCTGCTCGGTCCGCTGCTGTGGGGCGGCAGGACCGTGCCGGGCATGCGCATCGACGGCGAGCGCCTCGTCGGCTCGCGCCGGATCATGCGCCGTCTCGACGAGCTCGTCCCTGAGCCGCCGCTGCTGCCGGCGCCGGGCGATCCCGCGTACGCGCGCGTGCTCGAGGCCGAGCGCTGGGGGGACGACGTCCTGCAGAGCGTGCCCCGCCGGCTGATCGACGCCGCGTTCCTGCGCCGCCCGGCGGCGATGGAGAGCTACGCGGCGAACGCGAAGCTGCCGCTGCCGGTGGCGCTGCTGCGCCCGGCGATGCCGCTGACGGCCAGGCTGATGGCGCTGAAGAACAAGGCGCGCGACGAGAGCGCGCGCGCGGATCTGGCCGGGCTCCCGCGCCAGCTCGATCGGGTCGACGCCTGGATCGCCGAGGGCCTGCTCGGCGGCGAGCGGCCCAACGCCGCGGACCTGCAGATCGGCAGCACGATCCGCCTGCTGATGAGCATCGGCGACGTGCGCCCGCTGATCGCGACCCGCCCGGCGGCCGGCATCACGCGCTACTTCCCGCCGATGGTCGGGGAGGTCCAGCCGGGCGTGCTGCCGGCGGACTGGCTGCCCTCGCCCGCCGGCGCTTGAAGCCTCCGAGCGCCGGCACGCCGGTCAGCCGCGCAGCACGACGCTGCGCGTGATCGTCACCGCCGAGCCGTGCGCCGGCGCGAGCACGATCTTCACGCTGAGCGCGAGACGCCGGTGCGCACGCAGGGCGTGTCTGGCGCGGGCATCGAGGGTCACCGTGAACGAGACGGTGCCCGCGCGCAGCGAGGAGCGCACCACGCGACCAACCACCACGTGCGACGAGTGCCCGGCGCCCGCGAGCGACGCGTTGCTCGCCAGCAGCCGCACTTCCAGCCGGCCTCCGGCACCCGCCTGCGCGACGTCGACCGAGCCGTGCACCGACTGGCTGTGCTGCGTCGCGCCGAGCTTCACGGCCGTGGACTCGCTGCCCGCGAGCAGCGAGCCAAGCGGCGTCCCGGCTCCGGTCGGTTCGGCGGTCTGCGAGCCGGGCTCGTGGTAGGGGTTGCTCGAGCCGGTGGTCGTGCCGCCGGTCGTCGTGGTCCCGGTGGTCGTGCCGGTCGTTGGCGCTTCGACGACGATTTCGTATTTCGTGTAAGCGAAGTACAGGGTCGCGCTTTCGAACTTGTAGCGCCCCGGCGTTTCGAACTTGCACGTGCCTTCCCAGCCCGCCTTCGCCGGCGCCGGGCTCACTGGCACGGTTGGCGAGCAGGTCGGCGCGGCGCCCGTCCACGCGAGGCTCGCGGCGACGCCGGTGTCGTCCACGAATGTGACGACGCCGCCGGGGGCGATCGCCGTGACGCTTGTGGGTGACGGTTTCGACCCCGACGACGACGTCCAGCACGGCCAGTTGGCCTCGACGCAGTTTTCGTTGACCTCCAGCTTCGTTTCCGAGGACGCTGCCACAGCGGGAAGCACGGCCACCGCCGTTCCCAGCAGAGCCATCAATCCGAACAGCAAACGCCTACGAAGTCTCACGGTCAACCCACCTTCCTCTTCCTCGATATCCCGACGATCGTCCCGATCGGCGCCCGCCTCGCCGGCGTGTCGACGCCATCACCCCGCAAGGACCCCAGCGCACCGAGATTCCTTCCCATCTGGCTGCGCGCGCGGCCACCGGCGCTACAGTCGCGGTGGCGGACGTGCGCAACGCCACGCGTTGGCAGACGCTCCGCCAGCCCATGCGCACCCTCGATCCGCAATCCCTGACCCAGCACGTGGACCGCCTGTATCGCGCCGCGTGGGCGCTGTGCGGATCGCGCGAGGACGCCGAGGACCTCGTCCAGGAGACCTTCGCGCGGGTGCTCTCGCGGCCGCGCGTGCTGCACGGGGACGACGAGCTGTACTACCTCATGCGCGTGCTGCGCAACACGTTCCTGACGAGCCTTCGCACGGCGTCGCGGCGGCCGGTGACGACGGCCGCGCTCGAGGACGTCGTCGCGGCCGACCCGAAGCCGACGAACCGTCCCGAGCACGCACTCGAGGTCCAGGAGATCTACGCGACGATCGCGCAGCTGCCCGACAACTTCCGGCTGGCGCTCGTGGCGGTGGACGTGCTCGGCCTCTCCTACCGAGAGGCGGCCCGCGCCCTGCGCGTACGCGAGGCGACGCTCACGACGCGGCTGTTCCGCGCGCGCAAGCAGGTCGCCGAGCGGCTCGCCCCCGAGCCGCCGCAGCGAAAGGACACGCCCGGGACCGGCACGCGGTCAGCCGGCGCGCCCGCCGCGGGCGATCTCGAGCGAGCGCCGGTTCCCCAACCACCGAGGATCGCCGAGGCTCAACGGGAAGAGAAGGACACCGGCGGAGTCCTGTTCGGTGAAGGAACATCATGAGCGAGCGACCCCCCGACACAGAACCCGAGATCGTCGAGCTCGTGCGCTCGATCGACGTGCAGGCGCCGCAGGAGCTGCACCGCCGGGTCGAGGCGCTCGTCGCCGAACGGGGTGGGCGGGCATCGACTCACCGGCGCCGGCAGGGCGCCATCCGCTGGGGGCTCTCCGGCGCGGTGGCGCTCGCCGCGGTGGTGGCGGTGCTCGTCGTGAGCCTGTCCGGGGGCGCCGGCTCCGCGCTGACGCTGCACACCGCGGTGGCGCTGACGATGCGCCCCGCGACGATGGCCGCTCCGGCGCAGGATCCCCACAACGAAGCCGAGCTCGCGGCGGACGTCGAAGGCGTCGCGTTCCCCTACTGGGATGACCGCTTCGGCTGGCGCGCGACGGGCGCGCGCACCGATCGCGTCGACGGGCGGGCGGTCACGACCGTCTTCTACGCCCGCGCTCACCAGTGGATCGGATACGCGATCGTCGCCGGCGCGCCCGCGCCGCACGTCGGCGGGGGCGTCGTCAGGGAACGGAGCGGCACCTCCTACCGGTTCCTCACCGAAGACGGCGCCAGCGTCGTGACCTGGCTGCGCGACGGGCATCTGTGCGTGGTTGCGGGACACGGCGTGAACGACGCCACGCTGATGGCGCTGGCCAGCTGGCACGAGCACGGCATGCTCAGCGCCTGAGCGGCGCGAGCGTCAGGCAGCCGGCAGCTCCAGCGGCGGTCCGGCCCAGCGCACGCCCTCGTCGAGTCCGAGCGCGGCAAGCGCGTCGGCCAGGCGCCTGAACCCGAGCCCGTGGGGGCGGGCTCGGATCTGCAGCTCGAAGTCCAGCTCGAGCGCGGGGATCAGGACGAAGCGACGGGCGAGCAGCTGCTCGTGGGGCAGGGCCATGCGCTCGTGGCGGAGCTCCAGCCCGCCCAGCAGCAGAACGTCGATGTCGATCGCGCGCGGACCGTGGCGGACGGCATCGCCGCCGCGGCCGAGCTGGCGCTCCAGGCGCTTGACCGCGTCCAACAGCGCCAGCGGCTCGAGCGCCGTCTGCACGCGCACGCAGGCGTTCAGGAAGCTGGGCTGGTCGAGCACGTCGCCGACCGGGTCGGTGTCGTAGGTCGAAGAGCAGGCGAGCACCGCCACGCCCGCCCCCGGCAGGGCGTCGACCGCGGCCTGCAGCTGCGCGCGGCGATCACCGACGTTGGAGCCGAGCCCGAGCAGCCCGACGCGTTGCTCGCTCGCGGTCATCCGCCGGACGCTACCGCCCCGGCTGCGCCGGAGCGCGTCAGGAGCGCGTCGTCTCCAGGCCCGCGGCCGCGGCCTTCTCGCCCATCGCCTGGGCGAACGGGATCAGCCCGGAGAGCGGGCGCAGCATCACGGTGAAGTCGGCGATCAGGCCCTGCCGGTCGAAGCGCAGCAGGTCCACGCCCTCGAGCTCCTTGCCCGAGACGCTGGCTCGGAAGATCAGCGCGTGGGCGCCGTCGGCGGCGAGCTCGTCGGTGTAGCGGAAGTCCTCGAACGTCTGCGCCACCAGCGACAGCAGCGCGACCACGGTGTCCCGCCCTACGAACGGATGGAAGGTCACGGGGCTGTGGAAGACGATGTCGGGCGCGAGCAGCTCGCGCACGGCCTCCACGTCCTCGCGCTCGACGGCTGCGCGGAAGGCGGCGGCCGTGCTCATCCCTCGGCTTCCCGCCATACCTCGACCGAGACCTCGTCGACGCTCAGCGCGATCGGGGGCTCGGGCTTGGCGGCCTTCACCCACACGCCCTCGAGCTCGTAGTCGGCGAGCAGCCGGTCGGCGATCGTGCTGCACAGGCGCTCGAGCGTCCGGTGCGAGCGCTGCTGGGCGATCAGCGCCACCAGCTGGCAGACCTCGGCGTAGTCGACGGTGTCCTCGATCGAGTCCGTGACCGTCGCGTCGGTCTCGCCGACGTCCAGCCGCAGGTCGAGGACCAGCCGCTGGCCGACCTCCCGCTCGGCCTCGGTCACGCCGTGGTTGGTGTACAGCGACAGCCCCGTGATCTCGATCGTGACCGACTCGGCGTTCTGCTCGCGCTCCTCGTCGAGGTCGCCATCGTCGTCTAGCTCGTCTGCGTCGTCCCCCTCGCCGTCCATCGCCCGCCCAAGGTAGCAGCCGCCACCGCCAGGGCATCGCGAACGGCGGCGACGTCGTGCACGCGGAACACGCTGGCGCCGCGCTCGAGCGCGAGCACGTTGGTGGCGATCGTTCCCGGCAGCCGGCGCGCCACCTCCACGGGCTCCGGCTCGCCCGCGGCGTCGGCGAGGATGCGTCCGATGAAGCTCTTGCGCGAGGTGCCCACCAGCAGCGGGCGCCCGAGCGCGGCCAGCTCCCCGAGCCGGTCGAGCAGCTCGAGGTTGTGGGCGATCGTCTTGCCGAAGCCGATGCCCGGGTCGAGCATCACGCGCTCCTCGCTGACGCCCGCGCGCACGGCGAAGCTCAGTCGCTGCTCGAGAAACGCCTTGACGTCGTCGACGACGTCGCCATAGCGCGGGCTCTCCTGCATCGTGCGCGGCTCGCCGAGCATGTGCATCAGGCAGCATTGCGCGCCGCTGTCGGCGATCGCCTCGACCATCGCCGGGTCCGCGCGCAGCGCGCTCACGTCGTTGACGATGCTCGCCCCGGCCGTGATCGCCGCGCGCGCGACCGACGCCTTGGACGTGTCGATCGAGACCTCCACGTCGAGCTCCTCGGCGGCGATCCCCTCCAGCACCGGCAGCACACGGCGCAGCTCCTCCTCGGCCGACACCGGCTCGGCGCCCGGCCGCGTCGACTCGCCGCCGACGTCGAGGATGTCCGCGCCCTGCGCCACCAGCTCACGCGCGTGCGCGACCGCCGCCCCCGCATCCAGAAACGACCCCCCGTCCGAGAACGAGTCGGGGGTCACGTTCACGACCCCCATCACGCGGTACGGCGCGCGGTCAGACAGGCTCGGGGCGCTCTTTGTCGGTGGCTCGGAGGTCGGCCGTGCCGCCGGCGAGCCCGGGACGCGGGATCGCGCGGGGCGTTTCGCGCTCGGTGCGGTCGACCGGAGCGGGCGGCGCGGGCAGCTGGGGCTTGGTCTCCTCCTCGATGCCGAACACCTCCTCTTCGCTCTTGCCGGCCAGCAGCGCCAGGAACTCCTCCTTCTCGATCGTCTCGCGCTTGACGAGGATCTCGGAGATGTTGTTGAGGTCGTGCTGATGCTCGGTGAGGATTTCCCTGGCGCGCGTGTGCGCCGACTCGATGATGCGGCGGACCTCGTCGTCGATCTCGCGGGCGATCTCGTCGGAGTAGTCGGGCTCGGTGGAGAACTCGCGGCCGAGGAACGGCTGGCCGTGATCGTGCCCGAACACGCGCGGGCCGAGCTTTTCGCTCATGCCGAAGCGCATCACCATCTGCTTGGCGGTGGCGGTGACCTTCTCGATGTCGTTGGAGGCGCCGGTGGTGATCTCGCCGAAGACGAGCTCCTCGGCCGCGCGCCCGCCGAGCGTCATCGCCATTGTGTCCTCGAGCTCGGCGCGCGTGGTCAGGAAGCGGTCCTCCTGGGGCATCGAGATCGTGTAGCCGAGCGCCTGGCCGCGGGAGATGACGGAGATCTTGTGCACCGGGTCGGAGTGCTCGAGGAAGTGGCCGACGAGCGCGTGGCCCATCTCGTGGAAGGCCGTGATCAGCCGCTCTTTCTCGCTCATCACGCGCGTCTTCTTCTCCGGGCCGGCGATCACGCGCATGATCCCCTCCTCGAGCTCTTCCTGGCCGATCTCGCGCTTGCCCGTGCGGGCGGACAGCAGCGCTGCCTCGTTGATCAGGTTTGATAGATCAGCTCCAGTGAAACCTGGTGTTTGACCGGCGAGCGCGTCGATGTCGATGATCTTGGCCAGCGGCTTCCCGCGCGTGTGCACCTCGAGGATCTTCGCCCGCCCCTTGCGGTCCGGGCGGTCGACGGCGATCTGGCGGTCGAAGCGGCCGGGACGCAGCAGCGCCGGGTCGAGGATGTCGGGCCGGTTGGTGGCCGCGATCATGATGATGTTGTCCTTCGCCTCGAAGCCGTCCATCTCGACGAGCAGCTGGTTGAGCGTCTGCTCGCGCTCGTCGTGTCCGCCGCCGAGTCCGGCGCCGCGGTGGCGGCCGACGGCGTCGATCTCGTCCATGAAGATGATGCACGGGCTGTTCTGCTTGGCCTGCTCGAACAGGTCGCGCACGCGCGAGGCGCCGACGCCGACGAACATCTCCACGAAGTCGGAGCCGGAGATCGAGAAGAACGGCACGCCCGCCTCGCCGGCGACCGCGCGCGCGAGCAGCGTCTTGCCGGTGCCCGGCGGCCCGTACAGCAGCACCCCCGTCGGGATCCTCGCCCCGAGCGCCTGGAACTTCTTGGGATTCTCCAGGAATTCCTTGATCTCGTGGAGCTCCTCCACGGCCTCGTCGACCCCGGCGACGTCGCGGAAGGTGATCTTGGGCGAGTCGGCGGACATGCGCTTGGCGCGCGACTTGCCGAACGACATCACTTTCGAGCCGCCGCCCTGGACCTGGTTCATCAGGAAGATCCAGAAGCCGAGGAACAGGGCGAACGGGAGGATGTACGTGAGCAGCCCGAGCAGCGCGCTGCTCTTTTCCGATTCGACGTTGAATTTGACGCCGGAGGTTTTGAGTTCCTTGATCAGTTCGGGCGCGGCCTGTTCGACGTAGCCGATTTCGTAGGTTTCCTTGTTGCCCTTGCCGTTGAGCTTGACTTCGAGGGCTTTGCCCTTGTTCTTGAACTCGACCGATTCAACCTCGCCCTTGGGCAGCTCTTCGCTGACCAGCGTCTGGTAGCTGTGCGAGCGTTTGTTGCTGTTGCTCGGATTGACGAGTTTGACCGCGAGGAACGCCAGCACCACGACGATGAGGATCGGGAATGCGGCGCTCTTGAAGAAACGGCTCATGGCTGGTTCCTGGGGTCCTGGGCACCGTCTGGAGTCGTGGCCACCAGTGCCCTAGCGTACCATGCAGGGTCGGTCTTTCCGGGGGATACGGCACCCCTCCGGCCCCTCGCCCGCCCGGCGCGGACCGCTGGCAGACGTCTCGATCTAGCGCTCCAGAGCGGCCACGAACGGCAGGTTGCGATGCCGCTCGGCGTAGTCGAGCCCATAGCCGACGACGAACCGATCGGGTATCTCGAAGCCCACGTAGCGGGTGGGCAGGTCCACCTTGCGACGCTCGGGCTTGGTCAGCAGCGCGCACACCTCGAGCGTGCGGGGATTGCGCGAGCCGAGGTTGCGCAGCAGGTACTGCAGGGTCAGGCCCGAGTCGACGATGTCCTCGACGATCAGCACATCGCGGCCTTCGATCGCCGCGTCGAGGTCCTTGAGGATCCGCACGACCCCCGAGGAGTCGGTCGCCGAGCCGTAGGAGGCGACAGCCATGAAGTCGACCTCGACTGGGATGTCGATGAAGCGCATCAGGTCGCTCAGGAAGAACACCGCGCCCTTCAGCACCCCGATCAGCAGCAGCGACCTGCCGGCGTAGTCGCGCGAGATCTCATCGCCAAGCTCGGCGACGCGCCGCTGCAGGTCCTCGGCGGTCACGAGCACCTCGCCGAGGCCGGGCTCGCTCGAGACGCGCGCGGTGCTGACCACGCCAGGGAGTCTAGTCATCGCCCGGCGGCTCCTCCGCGCGGGTGGGTGGGGATCCCGTCCTCGGCGCGAGCTTGACCATCTCCAGCACGCCGTCGTGGATCACCGCGCCCGCCCGCCCGCCGACGTGCAGCTCCGCCCTTCCGCCACGGCGGCCGAGCGCGAGCAGCTCGTGCACGCGGTCACCGGCCTGCGGCACGTACGTCCCGGTGGCGTCCTCGGCCAGGCGCACGACCACCAGCCGGGCGAGCGCCGCGGGCAGCTCCTGCAGGCGCGCGAGCGCGATGCCCGCCCGCCCCGCGAGCTCCTCGGCGACGAGGCCGTCGAGCAGCTCTGTCTCCTCGCGCAGCAGCGACGCCGTCCTCAGCACGTTCGCCTCCGCGGCCGGGTGCACGGCGCGCAGCGCCGGAACCAGGCCGTGGCGCACCCGCGCGCGCGCGTATCGCTCGTCCTCGTTGCTCGCGTCCTCGCGCCACCGCAGGCCGCGGGCCTCGCAGTAGGCGGCCGTCTGCTCGCGGCTGACGCCGAGCAGCGGGCGGATCAGCCGGCCCTCGCTCGCCACCATGCCCAGCAGCGCCCGCCGTCCCGGCGAGGCCGCCAGGCGGTAGAGGATCGTCTCCACCTGATCTGACGCGGTGTGCCCGGTCGCGATCAGCGCGTCGCGCTCGCGCGCGATGCGGCCGGCCTCGGCGTAGCGCAGCTCGCGCGCCCACGCGTGCAGATTGCCCGCGGGCCGCTCGCCGCTCGCCGCCCCCCTCACCCCTGCCGCGTCGGGCGCGTCGGGCGCGGCCGGGATCGACGCCGGGTCGGCGCGCGCGACCTCCAGCTCGACCCCCAACTGCGCGCACAGCACCGCGCAGTGGCGCTCGTCCGCGTCGGCCTCTGCGCGCAGGCCGTAGTTGACGTGCAGCGCGCTCACCGCCGCCGGGCCGAGCAGCGCGACGGCGACATCGAGCAGGCACGTCGAGTCGCGCCCGCCGGAGAGCATCGCCACGACCGGCCGATCGCGCGCGAACAGGCCGCCGGCGCGCACCGCCTCGCGCACCTGCTCGCAGACCATCGGCCCGCTAGCCCTTCCGGGCCGACGCGGTGAACAGCTCGGTCGGCTCGGAGAAGCCCTTCAGCCTGACCTCGCCGATCCGCTCGAACTCGAGGCCGTCGACGCCCGCCGCCATCTCGACGACGGCGCGCGTGACCAGCACCTCGCCGCCGCCCGCCCGCGCGACCACGCGCGCCGCCTGGTTGACGTCGCGTCCGTAGTAGTCGCCGTCGCGATACAGCGCCTCGCCGTAGTGGATGCCGATCCGCGGGAGCGGATCCCCTTCGGCGATCCCCGAGCGCAGCTCGACGGCCCACCCGGTCAGCGCCGCCGCATCGGAGCCCACGACCATCACCTCGTCGCCCAGCATCTTGATCACCCGCGCGTCGACCGGCAGCGTCTGTTCGACGGTCTGCACGAACCGCTCGACCGCGCCGAGCGCCGCCTCGTCGCCGCGCTCGATCGTCAGGCGCGCATAGCCGGCGAGATCGGCGAACGCGATCGCCACGCGCAGGCGGCCCTCCTTGAGCGCGTCGTCGCCGAGATCGGCCTCCATGTGGCCGATCATGTCCTGCTCGACGAACTGGGCGAGCAGACGGCCGTGGAGGTAGTTCATGAACGGCGTCGCGAACGGGAGGATCTCGCGCGTGAGCCCCTCCATCTCCTCGGCGATCTCCACGCTCGGGACGCCCGCGCGCATCAGCGGCTCGTGCACGTACAGGTGGATCAGGCGTACCTCGGCGTCGGCGATCTGGGCGACCGCCTGTCCGTAGACGCGCATCAGCTGCAGGAACGCGGGCAGGGGCAGGCCCGCGTCGAGCACCGCCGCGCCGTACTTGAGGATCTGCACGTCTTCGTCGGAGAACCCGTCCAGGGGCAGCGTCCCCAGGCCCATGCCCCCGTACAGGCGCTCGATCAGGTCGGCGTCCAGCCCGCTGAGACGCACCGCCTCCCGCAGCGGATAGCGGGGGCCCGAGCTGCTCAGCAGGTTCTCGATCGGACCGACCGCGAGCTGGCCGTTCTCGCCGGCCCGCTTGATCTGCGCGAGCGTGTGCCCGCGTGCGCGCAGTCTCGCTACGACGCGCGCGTATGCGGCCGACGCGGGAGTCCAGCTCCCGTCGTACCCGGGTATCAGCCCCCCGCCCACCCAGCGCCTGACCGTCGCGGGCGAGACGCCGGCGCGCGCGGCGACCTGCGCGAGCGTCAGCTCGCCCGCGTCCCCGACGGGCTCATGCGGGGGCTCGGCCACTCAGGCGCGCGACGCGACGGGCAGGGGGTGGGTGGGCATCCCGTCCAAAGTCTAAAGTCGCCGCCGTTGTCGCACAGCGTCCCCATCCACCTGCGCCCCACCGCGCCGCTCGCCGAGCGGGTGCTGCTGCCCGGCGATCCCGGACGCGCGCTCGCGCTCGCCCAGGGGCTGCTGCAGGAGCCGCGGATGTTCAATCACCACCGCGGGCTGTGGGGCTACACGGGCGCGGCGCCCGACGGACAGCCGCTCACGATCCAGGCCACGGGCATGGGCGGCCCCTCGGCCGCGATCGTGCTCGCGGAGCTGATCGCGCTGGGCGCGCGGCGCGCCATCCGCGTCGGGACGTGCGGCGCGCTCGCGGACGGCCTGGCGCTCGGAGATCTGGTGATCGCCCGCGACTCGATCTGCGCCGACGGCACCTCCCGAGCGCTCGGCGCCGGCGAGCGCGCTTCCGCCGACCCCTCGCTGACGGACGCGCTCGCGAGCCATCTCCCGTCCGCGCTGCTCGACACGGTGGTCAGCGTCGACCTGTTCTACGAGAGCGGCGAGCGCCGCGTCCACCCCGGCGCGGCGGCGGTGGAGATGGAGGCGGCGGCGCTGTTCGCGACGGGAGCCGCGGCGGGCGTGCCGGTGGCGTGCGTGCTGACGGTGTCAGACACGTTCGACGCGCACGGGGCGCGTGTGCGCATCGACGACGCGACGCTGCTGGGCGCGGCCGAAAGGATGGGTCGCGCGGCGATCGCCGCCGTGAGCGGGTGAGCGCTCAGGTCTTCCCGGGCTTGGCCCTGCCCGTCTTCGGTTTGGCGCCGCCGGCCTTGGCCTGCGCGCCCGCCTTCGGTCTGGCGCGGGCGGTCTTCGCCTGCGCGCCGGCGTCCTGCGGCCTGGCCGCCAGCTCGAGCTTGTCGGTCAGTCCGCTCAGCTGAGCTTCGATCGCGGACAGGCGCTGGGCGATCTCCGAGCGGTCGACACCGGCCGGGGCCAGCGAGCGGTCCAGCCGGTCGACGCCCTCCTCGATGCCCTCCAGGCGCAGGGAGACCGACCGCAGGCGCCGGGTGAGCCTTTCGATGTCGGCCGCGGAGGGGAGGTTGAGCGCGCCCATCGCGAGCTCCTGGGCCTGGACGGCCTTCTCGCGCGCGTCGAACGCCCGCCCGATCGCGCCGGTGAGCAGCGGGTTTTCCAGCAGGTCGGACAGCGCCTTGCCGAGTCGATCCTCGGCGCCGCCGCCCAGGCGCTCGCGCAGGCTCCTGGCGACATCGCTCGCGTCGGACATTGCTGTGCGTACTCCCGGTGGTCGGCTCGGATGGGACCGCGAAGGTTGGCGCGGTTCGAATTCTTGTCGGCTGTCGCCTGATTGGAAGGATACGGTGCAACGATGCCCCAGCAGCTGTTCGTGTTCATCCAGCTCGAGTTCCCGTGGGCGCTCGGTCCCGCGGACGGGCGCTATCTGATCCGCCGCAGCCCCGACGGCGAGCCGGAGCGCGTCGTCGTGCTCGGCGCGCTCGAGGCGGGACGCCAGTCGATCGGAGCGCCTGCGGCCCCGCGCTGGAGCGGGAGCGCGCTGCTGCGGCGCCTGCGCGGGCGCGGGCGGAGCATGCCGACCGGGCCCGAGCCCGCCACGGTGGCCACGACGCGCGTCACCGTGATCGACCCGGTCTCGCTGGCGGCCGACAATCAGGCGCGGGCATGGCTGGCAGAGCTCGACCGCGACCGCGAGGTCGGCGCGGCGGTCGCGGTCGTCAACCGCGTCATCCATTCGCACCGCATCGCCGCGGCCGATCCATACGTGCACGAGGTCTCCCCCGCACAGGCGCTCGTGATCAGGGCCGGCTGGGGCGAGGGCGAGCAGGTCGCCGACGGGCGCTGGCTGCACGCACGCGCGCTGGCGCCGCCCGGCGGATGGGGGCCCGATCACAGATCGGGGGGCTCGCGGCGCGGGGTCGGCCGCGATCGCTCGTGGGCGCTGCGTCCGCAGGAGCGCCTCGCGGCGTTGCTCGGCGGGCGCGGCGCGGCGCTGCTGTGCGAGGAGCTCGCGTTGCGGGCGCGCCAGGATCTCGATCACGGCCGCCTGGCGCACGCGGCGCTCGAGCTGGACCGCGCGCTCGCGCTCGCCGTGCCCGAGCTGCGCGCCGAGCGCAGGCAGGATCTCGCCATCCGTATCGCCGAGCTCGAACAGCTGCGCCCCGGACCGCAGGCGCAGGCGGCGCTCGCGCAGGACGGCGGCGCGCTCGACGAGGACGTCCTCGCGCACGCGCTCGAGCGCCTGGAGGCGGCGCTGCGCGCCCGCACGGCGGCCGGGCTCTAGTCTGATGGGCGTGGATCCGACGACCACAGCCATAGGAACCTGGAGCGGCGGGCGCTTCATGCACTTCGGCGAGCCGC
>JBKQHH010000163.1:0-30647 GCA_052148875.1 Solirubrobacteraceae bacterium | reverse complement strand
TTCGAGATCACGTCGAGCGGGTCGAGGTGGTCGGGCTGGACGAGGCATATCTGGCTCTCGGGGGGCTGTACTCCCCGCGCGCAGCGATGCGCCGGCTGCTGGCCGAGATCAAGGCGGTCACACAGCTGACCTGCTCGGTCGGCATCGGCCCGAACAAGCTCGTCGCGAAGGTGGCCTCCGACGCCGAGAAGCCGGCCGGCTTCGTCGTGCTCAGCCGCGAGCAGGCGTGCGCGCGCTTCGCGTCGTCGCCGCCCGGCCTCGTGCCGGGCATCGGGCCGAAGACCGCCGCGCGCCTGGCCGAGCTGGGCCTCACCACGCTCGCGGCCGTCGGCGCCGCGCCCGAGCGACTGCTCGTCGAGCGCTTCGGGCCGAACCTCGGCCGCGAGCTCGGCCGGCGCGCGCGCTTCGAACACGACGGCGAGATCGGCGCCGCGCGCAAGGTCGTCTCCGAGTCGCGCGAGCGCACGTTCGACACCGACCTCAGCGACCCCGCGCAGATGCGCGAGCAGCTCTCGCTGATGGCCGAGGAGCTGTGCGCGAGCCTCGCCGCGCACGGACGCCGGGGCCGCACGATCGGCATCAAGGTGCGCCTCGACGACTGGACGACCGTCACCCGCGCGCACACCGTCGCCGAGCCCACGTGCGACGCCCAGCTGGTGAGCGACGTCGCGCTGCGGCTGTTGCGCGAGTACGCGCCCGCGCGGCCCGTGCGGCTGCTCGGCGTGCGCGTGGCCGGCCTGGGCCCGTCGGCGGCGCCGGCGCATGGCGGCGCTGCTGAGCCGCGGGAGCCGGGGAGCGGCGAGCCGGGTGGGGGAGAGCCGGCCGACCAGCTCGCGCTGCCCGTATAGGATCGGCACATGGCCCGGAGCCGGCGATGACCGTCGTACGCGTGGGCGAGATCGAGCTCGACTGCGAACGCAGCGGGCAGGGGCCGCCGCTGCTGTTGATCATGGGCATGAGCGGCACCGCGCTCAGCTGGGGCGAGCCGTTCCTGGAGCTCCTGCGCCGGGACTTCGACGTGATCGCCTACGACCACCGCGGCGTCGGCGCCAGCAGCCGCCTCGACGGGCCGCTCACGATCCGCGAGATGGCCGGCGACGCCGAGGGCCTGCTGGCGGCGCTCGAGCTCGACTCCGCGCACGTGCTCGGCATCTCGATGGGCGGGATGATCGCCCAGGAGCTCGCGCTCGCGGCGCCCGAGCGCATCCGCACGCTCACGCTCGGCTGCACCTACTGCGGCGGCGAGGGCAGCCAGCTCGCCGCGCCGGAGGCGCTGCAGGGACTGGTCGAAGCGATGATGTCGGGGGACCGCGAGCGCGCGCTGCGCGCCTCGTGGGAGATCAACGTCTCACCGGCGATGGCCGACGACGAGGACGCGTACGCCCGCTTCGTCGAGATCGCCACACGCCGGCGGGTGAGCGTGCCGGTGATCATGGCGCAGATGCAGGCGTGCGCCGCGCACGACACCCAGGCGCGCCTCGGGCAGCTGCGGATGCCGACGCTCGTCGTCCACGGCACGCTCGACCAGCTGCTGCCGGTCGCCAACGGCCGCCTGATCGGCTCGCTGATCCCCGGCGCGCAGCTGGAGATCCTCGACGGCGTCGGCCACCTCTTCTTCTGGGAGCGGCCGGAGCGCGCGGCCGAGCTGCTGCGCGCGCACGCCGCCGCGTATGCCTGAGCGCCCGCTGACGCCGACGCCGACATCCCAGGCGCAGGCGGACGGGCGCGCGCTGAGCGTCCTCACCGCCGACGGCGTCGCGCTCGCCGGCGAGGAGTCCGGCGCCGGCCCCGCGATCGTGCTGCTGCACGGCCTCACAGCCACCCGCCGCTACGTGGTGATGGGCTCGCGCGCGCTGCAGCGCTCAGGGCACCGCGTGATCGCCTACGACGCGCGCGGGCACGGCCGCTCACAGCCGGCGCCCGACCCGCGCGCGTACGGCTACGAGCTCCTCGCCGCCGACCTCCGCGCGGTGCTCGACGCGGCGGGCGTCGAGCGCGCGCTGCTCGCCGGCGCGTCGATGGGCGCGCACACGGCCGTGCGCTTCGCGCTGGAGCACCCCGAGCGCGTCGCCGCGCTCGCGCTCGTCACCCCCGCCTTCGACCCGTCGGCGCCCAGGGACGAGGCGGACTTCGCCCGCTGGGACGCGCTCGCGCGCGGGCTGCGCGAGGGCGGGGTGGAGGGCTTCTTGAACGCGTATGACGTGAACGCGGTCCCGGAGTCCTTCCGCGCGACCGTCGCCACCGTGCTGCGCCAGCGTCTCGCAGGACACGAGCACCCGGACGCGGTCGCCGACGCGCTGGAAGTGGTGCCGCGTTCGCGGCCGTTCGAGGACATCGCGCAGCTCGCCGGCATCCACGCGCCGACGGTCGTCGTCGCCAGCCGCGACGAGGCCGACCCCGAGCACCCGCTGGCGGTGGGGGAGAGCTATGCGCGCACGATCCCCGGCGCGGAGCTGGTCGTCGAGGAGGCACGGGTGGGCGGGCATCCGATCCCCTCGCCGATCGCCTGGCAGGGCGGGCAGCTCTCGCGGGTGCTGCTCGAACTCGCCACGAGCCTCTGATTCCGTCGCGAGACAGAAGCATCGCAGTAGCTGAGTAGCTTCCCCAAGATGGGCAAGAGGCAAGCCACCAACTGGCGTGATCCTGCTGGTTTGGATCCCGACACGGGGGAGAGTCGGCGGGTGTGTGACACGGTTGGCAAACTAGAAGCGACGCTGGGTCGAGCGCATCGCGGTGAGCGGGCGGCGAGCTGGCACGAACTTTGGGATCGACTCGATGACAAACAACGCAGCCAGTACAACGAAGCGCGTGGGCCGAAACCGCGCAAGCGTCACTAGCAGCGCGTCGGTCGAGGAGGCCGCGCAACTCGCTGAACGTGCGGAGGAGATCCTCGGCGGATACCTCCAGCCCGCGTCGTGGGCCACTGCGCGTGTCGCTAGGCGGTTCCGCGAGAGCGGCGATCTGGAGACTGTGCTGGGCCTGTATGCGCAGGCGATAGCGGACGATCCACAAGAGCCGGCCTATCCCTGGAACCTCGCCTCGTCTCTGGACAGGCTTCAGCAATCGGACCTGGCACTGGTTTTCCTCAGACGCGCTATCCGAATCGGCGAGGAAACCGGCGACGGTGACTGGACCGGGGCCGGCGTTTATCTTGCATGGGCGGATGTCGCGATCAGAGCCGGGGAGCCGGAGATGGCTGAACTCGCGATCGAGAAGGCGCGCGAGGCTGACCCCCGTGCACCTGTCGAGCGCTATATCCGACAGCTGCGGCACGGGCGTTCCAAGCCCGGGGCCGCAGAAGCCGCGCGAAACGACGATGCCGCCCGCAAGGGGACTGCCGTCGAGTACCTGATCGCCGCAAGTTGCATGCTCGCGAGCGATTTCAAGCTGAACGTGTCCACCAACATGGTGGACGACGAGGGCGTAGACCTCGTATTCCATCGCCGGGATAGCCCCGCGACGCTCGCCGTTCAGGTCAAGAGCCGCTCTTGGTCCGCGAACGTCATGCGGGAGCGAGAAAAATTCATCGCTGATGTAAGGCGTGGCACCTTTCATCACCGCCGCGATCTGTTCCTGCTGTTTGTAGCGGTTGACGCGCGGTTCGCCGAATACGGACCTTTGTGGCTGATCCCGAGCATTGATTTCGCGAACCTCCTCACGCCGAGCAAGCGCACGAAGCTGCGTTTCGTCGCGTCGGCTTCGCCGGCTTCCAACGATCGCTGGGTCAAGTACCGGATGGAGCGTTCTCAGCTGCCCGACCGTATCCTCGCCGCTTTGGACGACCTGGAACGGGCCACGTAGTGCTGTAAGCGATAGCATACACTTGTATGCCAGTACGCGAATGGGACGGAGCGAGCTACGACCGCATCTCCACGACGATGGAGAAGCTCGGCCTGGCCGTGCTCGAGCGGCTGGAGCTGCGTGGAGACGAGACGGTGATTGACGCCGGCTGCGGCTCGGGGCGGATCACGCAGGCGCTGATCGAGCGACTGCCGAACGGGCGCGTGATCGCGATCGACGAGTCACCGTCGATGCTCGCTGCCGCCCGCGAGCGGCTCGGGCCGGACATCGACCTGCGCGTCGGCGATCTGCTGCAGCTCGAGCTCGAGCAGCCCGTCGACGCGATCCTCTCGACCGCCACCTTCCACTGGATCAAAGACCACGAGCGGCTGTTCGCCCGCCTGCGCGCCGCGCTCAGAGCCGGCGGGCGGCTGGTGGCGCAGTGCGGGGGAGAGGGCAACATCGACGTGCTGCGCGGCAGGGCCAACGAGGTGCTGGCGCACGAGCCGTATGCCGAGCACTTCGCCGACTGGCGCGCGCCCTGGAACTACGCGGGGCCGGCGGTCACCCGCGAGCGCCTGCTCGCGGCGGGCTTCAGCGAGGCCGAGTGCTGGCTGACGCCGGCGCCGCGCGAGCCCGAGGACCCGCGCGCGTTCCTCTCGCAGATCGTGCTCGGCCCGCACGTGCAGCAACTGCCCGAGACGCTGCGCGAGCCGTTCATGGACGAGGTGCTGGCGGCGCTCGGCGAGCCGGTGGTCGTCGACTACGTGCGGTTGAACATCGACGCCGTCGCCTGAGCTCAGACGATCGCGGTGCCGGGCCGGGTGTCGCCGACCTCCGCGCCGCTGAGCAGTGCGAAGTACCTGCCGCCGAGCGCCAGCAGCTCGTCGTGGGTGCCGCGCTCGACGATCTGCCCGGAGTCGAGCACGAGGATCTGATCGGCGTCGCGGATCGTCGAGAGCCTGTGGGCGATCGCGATCGTGGTGCGCCCGCGCGAGAGCTCGTCGAGCGCCTGCTGCACGGCGCGCTCGGTCTCGGTGTCGAGCGCCGAGGTGGCCTCGTCGAGGATCAGCACGGGCGGGTTGCGCAGGACGGTGCGCGCTATCGCGATGCGCTGCTTCTCGCCGCCGGAGAAGCGGTAGCCGCGCTCGCCGACCGGCGTGTCGTAGCCCTCCGGCAGCGATGCGATCAGCTCGTGGATCTGCGCCGCCTTCGCCGCCTCTTCGATTTCCTGGTCGGTGTATTGACGCCCGCCCACCCCGGCGAAGCGCAGGTTCTCGCGGATCGAGGCGTGGAACAGGTAGGTCTCCTGCGAGACCAGGCCGACGGTGGCGGCCAGCGAGTCGAGCGTCATGTCGCGGATGTCGACGCCGTCGATGCACACGCGCCCGCGCTGGGCCTCGTACAGCCGCGCCACCAGATACGCGAGCGTGGTCTTGCCCGAGCCGGTCTCGCCGACCAGCGCGGTGCGTGTCCCGGCGGGGGTCTCCGCGTTGATCTCGTGCAGCGTCCACGGCGCGTCGGGCGCGTAGCGGAACCACACGTCCTGCAGCTCGACGTCCCCGCGCACGTCGCTCAGCGCGCGCGCTCCCGGGCGTTCGGCGATGTCCACGGGCAGGTCCAGGTACTCGAAGATGCGCCCGAACAGCGCCAGCGAGGTCTGCACTTCCAGGCCCACCGACAGCAGCTGCTGCATCGGGAACAGCAGGCGCGTCTGCAGCGTCGTGAACGCGACGACCGTGCCGATCGAGATCGCGTTGTGGCCGTGGGCGATGTTGTAGCCCGCGAACCAGTACACGGCGGCGGGCATGATCGCGAAGCTCATCTGCACCGAGGCCATCCGCCAGCGCCCCGCCATGCGCGCGCGCACCTCCAGGTCGGCCAGTTCGCTGGACTCCGAGGAGAAGCGTTCGACGAGCTCCTGCGAGCGGCCCATCGTCTTGCCGAGCAGGATCCCCGACACCGACAGCGACTCCTCGACCAGCGTCGACATGTCCGCCAGCCGGCCCTGGCGCACCGACTGGATGCGCCGGCGCTCGTTGCCCACGCGGCGCGTCAGCCACACGAAGAACGGCAGCAGGATCAGCGAGAACACGGTCAGCTTCCAGCTCAGCGCGAACATCGCCGTGACCGTCGCCAGGACCGTGGCGACGGTCGAAACCGTCGAGGTGGCGGTGCTCGTGACGACGTCGTCGATGCCGCCGATGTCATACGCGATGCGCGCCTGCACCTCGCCCGAGCGCGTGCGCGTGAAGAACGCCAGCGACATGCGCTGCAGGTGCGCGAACACCGCCGCGCGCAGGTCGTGCATCACGTGCTGGCCCACCTGGTTGGATATCCACGTCTGCGCCACGCTGATCACGCTGTTGATGACCGCCAGCGCGATCATGCCGCCGACGAGCCACGACAGCAGCGTCAGGTCGCGTCCGATGATGCCCTTGTTGATGGCTTCGCGCAGCAGGAACGGCGAGGCGACGCTGAGGATCGAGCCGAGCACGATCAGGCTCAGCAGCAGCCCGAGGCGCACCCGGTAGGGAACGAACAGCCGGCCGATGCGGCGCAGGGAGACGTGTTTGTCGGGGACGTCCTCCGGGCGCGGGCCCGGCGCCGGCGCGTCCCTGCGCCGCGAGCCGCGGCCGTCGCCGCCGTGTCCCTGGGCGAAGGGCTGAGCGCTCACGGAGCTGACTTTAGAACGTAGGCTTATGGCGATGGAGCTGTCCGCCACCGAGACGCGAGTGCTCGGCTGCCTGCTGGAGAAGCAGCGCACGACCCCCGACGCGTACCCGCTGTCGCTGAACGCGCTGCGGTTGGCGTGCAACCAGTCGACCAACCGCGACCCGGTGGTCGACTACGACGAGGCGGTCATCCGCGACGCGCTGCACCGGCTGGAACGCCGCGGCTACACGCGCCTGGCCAGCGGCGCGGGCAGCCGCGCGGCGAAGTACC
The DNA here is from genome assembly GCA_052148875.1 of Solirubrobacteraceae bacterium. Classification (GTDB taxonomy): domain Bacteria; phylum Actinomycetota; class Thermoleophilia; order Solirubrobacterales; family Solirubrobacteraceae; genus Palsa-744. The sequence continues at coordinate 23,921 of JBKQHH010000163.1, read as the reverse complement.
GCCACCTGCTCGCCGAGGCGCTGCCGATGAGCTCCAGTGAGCAGGCGGTGATGTGCGTGCTGATGCTGCGCGGCCCGCAGACCCCCGGCGAGCTCAAGCAGCGCACCGAGCGGATGCACGCGTTCGGCGACCTGTCGGCCGTGCACGACACGCTCGACCACCTGATCGACCGCGAGCTGGTGGCGCGCCTGGAGCGCCGCCCGGGGCACAAGGAGGAGCGCTACGCGCAGCTGCTGCAGGGCGAGGAGGAGCATGGGCCCGGGCGCGAGCCGGCCGCGGCCGCCGCTGCGGCGTATGCGCACGAGGCGCCCGCCGCCGCTGAGCCATTCGCCCACGCCGGCGCGCCACACGTATCCGGGGCGCCCGCGGCGTCCGCGCAGCCGCCGCCGCAGGATCTGCTCGAGCGCGTGGCGCGGCTGGAGCGCGAAGTCGCGGAGCTGCGCGCGTCGATGCGCCATCCTGTACCCGAGCGCCAGCCATGATCCACCTGCAGCCGATCCTTGCCGCATCCTCTGACACCGCGACCGGCGTCGGCATCCCGCTGGCGATGGCCGCCGGGCTGGTGTCGTTCCTCTCGCCGTGCGTGCTGCCGCTCGTGCCCGGGTACCTGTCGACGGTCATCGGGGTCACGCCGGCGGACCTGAAGGGGGGAGTGGGGGCGCGCCGCGTGCTCGTGCCGAGCCTGCTGTTCATCGCGAGCTTCTCCGCGATCTTCATCCTGCTGGGGCTGAGCGCGACGGTGATCGGCTCGACGCTGAACACCCACAAACACCTGCTCGAGCAGGTCGGCGGCGCGGTGATCGTGCTGATGGGGATCGTGTTCCTGTCGACGCCGTTCGTGCGCTTCTTCAACCGCGAGTGGCACTCGGAGTCGCTGCTGCGCCTGGCCGGTCGCGGCGGGCCGCTGGTGGCTGGCGCCGCGTTCGCGATCGCGTGGACGCCGTGCACGAGCATCACGCTCGGCGCGATCCTCACGCAGGCGGCGATCTCGAGCTCGGCGGCACACGGCGCGCTGCTGCTCGCGTTCTACTCGGCGGGCCTCGCGATCCCGTTCCTGCTGATCGCGCTCGCGTTCGAGCGGATGACGAACGCGCTGGCGGTCGTCAAGCGCCACTTCCCGGTGATCATCGGCGCCGGCGGCGTGGTCATGATCGCGCTCGGGGTGCTGATCCTGACGGGCGAGTTCACGGTCCTCAATGCGCAGGCGAACACCTGGCTACAGGGGACTGGCCTCAACGTGTCGAGCATCTGAGCGGCGCTCCAGGAACCGCCGTTCCCACGCCTCCTGGTTGCGCTTGGCGTCGAGCACGAACGGCGAGTGGCCGATGGCCTTGACGATCAGCCGGTTGATCGTGGACTCGGGCTCGGGCAGCGGGCGCAGCACGTCGACGAACAGCACCACGCGCGTCTCGTCGGTGTCGTTCCAGACCTCGTGGTTGAAGGTGTCGTCGAAGACCATGCTGCGGCCCTCCTGCCAGTGGCGGACGTCCTCGCCGACGCGGATGCGGCAGGACTCGGCGTCCTGGGGGACGATCAGCCCGAGGTGGTAGCGCAGCACGCCCTTGTACGGGCCGCGGTGGTCGAGGATGTGCTTGCGCGGCGAGAGGATCGAGATCATCGCGGTGGTCATGCCTGGGATCTGGCGCATCAGCTCCGCGGTGCGCGGGCACATCTCGACGCCGAGCTTGGCCTCGAAGCCGTAGCCGTAGATGAAGAACGTCTTCCAGCGATCGTCGTCGGTGATCTCGATCTGGTCCTTGGAGATGTCCTGGAAGTTGGCGAGCTCGCCCTGCACCTCCAGCAGCTGTTCGGCCTCCTCGCGGATGACCTCCCAGCTCTCCTCGATGTGCGCCACCCACGGGAAGCGCTCGAGTCCGAAGAACGTCGCGTCGCCGACGATCGAGCGTTTGCCGATGAAGCGCTCGATCGGCGCCAGGATCCGTTCGCCGATCGCGATCGTCCACTGGACGACGCGGTCCCAAGAAGACTTCCCCACTGGCTCACCTCGTTTCGCGCGGTCAGCTGCTTGGTCCGGCCGGCGCGCAGCGCCGTCACGGACGGAACTCGACACTCCCGCACCCTAGCGAAAGCTCACGCGGCCGCCTGGACTACGGGCACGTCGTAGCGGGCGAAACGGGGGTCGGCGGTCACGATCGTCAGCCCCTCGCTGCGCGCCTGCGAGATCAGCAGGCGGTCGAAGGGGTCGCGGTGGTGCAGCGGCAGCTCGGCGACGCCCAGGCCGTGCTCGGGCGAGAGGCCGAGGATCCGCGCGCCGCTGTCCAGCACGTGCTCGCGCAGACCGGCCGGCATCCGCAGCTTGCCGGTCGCCGCCTTGATGCCGATCTCGACGAACGAGACGACGCTCACCACCAGCTCCTCCGCCGCCTTGATCGCCTCCGTCGCGCTGCCGATGCGATCCAGGCGTCCCTCCTGCTGCCAGATGAGGACGTGCGTATCGAGCAGGAGCCTCACAGGAGCTTGTCCTCCTCGTCCCATTCGGCATACATCTCGTCCAGTTCCTCCTCGCTGAGCTCGAAGTCGTCTGAGATCCAGATCTGGCCCGCCATCGCGCCGGCGCCTGCGAGGAACTTCTCGCCGGGGCGCATCTCTCGCTCGATGCGCACGAGCTTCGCCACCGGCACGCCGTTGCGCGCGATCTCCACGTCTTCGCCCGCCTCCACGCGCGCCAGCAGCTGCGAGAGGTTCGTCTTGGCCTCGCCCACGTTGACCCTCATACGGTCCACCGTAGCAACTTGGTCAAGGTTGGCCAAGGAGGATGTTCATGAACGCAAAAGGCCCCCGGTGGAAGCTTCCCGCCGGGGGCCTTGCGATCAATCGGGAGGGATTGGAGTTTCTATGCTGCCTCGCGCAGTGCCGCCAGCTCAGGCGACTCTGCGAGCTTCTTCAGCGCCCGCTGCTCGAGCTGCGACGCGCGCTCCGCGGAGAAGCCGAGGCGCTTGCCGATGGCGGTGAGCGTCTGGGGGTCCTCGCGGCCGGTGCCGAAGCGCAGGGTCAGCACCTTGCGCTCGGTTTCGGGCAGCTGGGAGATCGCGCGGTGCACGATGCGCTCGCGCTCGTTCTCCCAGGCGGTCTCCTCCGGCACCTCGGCGTCGGAGGGGAGCAGGTCGCCGAGCGCGGTGTCGCCGTCCTCGCCGATCTGCTGGTCGAGGCTGACGAGCGCGGCGCGCTGGTGGCGCACCTCTTCGACCTGGTCGATCGGCAGTCCGGTCTCCTCGGAGAGCTCCTCGAGCGTGGGCTCGCGCCCGAGCCGCACCGACAGCTCGCGCTCGACGCGCCCGACCTTGCGGGAGCGCTGGGCGACGTGCACGGGCAGGCGGATCGTGCGCCCGGAGTTCTCCAGGCCGCGCTGGATCGCCTGGCGGATCCACAGCGTGGCGTACGTCGAGAAGCGGAAGCCCTTGCGCCAGTCGAACTTCTCGCTGGCGCGGATCAGGCCGAGCATGCCCTCCTGGACGAGGTCGCCGAGGGGCAGGCCCTGGTTCTGGTAGCGCCGGGCGTTGGACGCGACCAGGCGCAGGTTGGAGTTGACGAGCAGTTCCTTGGCGTGCAGGTCGCCGCGCTCGATCCTCTTGGCGAGGTCGATCTCTTCCGCGGGAGTGAGCAGCGGGTAGCGGCGCGAGTGGGCCAGCAGCTGGTCGACGGCCTCCGGGATGAACGTGTCGGGGCTGCCGACGTCCAGGCGCTCGATCGGGCTGTCCAGCCGCTCGGCGGCGACCGTCACCGGCTCGGCGTCCGCGACGAGCTCCTGGGGCTCTTGCTCTAGTGTGAGGGTGGGGCTTGTGGGCGTGTCTGACATGTGCGTCCTTCTAATCCGATGCTTGGAGTCGGAATTATACGTCACGATAGTTGCGTTGTCAACCATTCTTGGTGGAGCCGTTCCCTGTAGCTCGTTCGACGCCATACGCGCGGTTACCTTCCCGGCGGATCACTTGTACCGCGCCCGCCATAGCGCCAGATAAAACCCACCGACAGGCCAAAAGGAGCGATTCTCGTCTGGGCCCGGTTATCGGCCGCACTCCCCGGATCGCTGAGCGACTGCGGCTAAGCTCGGCGCATGAACGTCGATCTCTCGTCGAAGGTGGTCGCCGTGACGGGGGCGTCCTCCGGCATCGGCGAGGCCACCGCGCTCGCATGCGCCCGCGCCGGCGCCGCCGTGGCGCTGGCCGCGCGCCGCGTCGAGCGCATCGAGGCGCTCGCGCAGCGCATCGTCGACGAGGGTGGGCGCGCGATCGCCGTGCCGACGGACGTGGGCGAGGAGTCGCAGGCGAGCGCGTTCGTGGCGCGCGCGCACGCCGAGCTCGGCCGCCTGGACGTGCTCGTGAACAACGCCGGCGTGATGCTGCTCGGCCCGATCGAGAACGCGCCCACCGAGGAGTGGCGGCGGATGATCCACGCCAACGTCTTCGGGGTGCTCTACTGCACGCACGCGGCGCTGCCGCTGATGCGCGCGCAGGGCTCCGGGCACATCGTCAACGTCAGCTCCGTCGCCGGACGCGTCGCGCGGCTGGGCTCCGGCGTCTACAACCTCACCAAGTTCGGCGTCGGCGCCTTCTCGGAGTCGCTGCGCCAGGAGGGCGTGGCGATGGGCGTGCGCGTGACGCTGATCGAGCCCGGCGCCGTGGCGACCGAGCTGCCCGGCCACAACCGCCCGGAGGTGCTCGAGCAGATGGCCAAGCGCTTCGCCGGCGTCACGCCGCTGTCCGCCGAGGACATCGCCGGCGCGGTGCTGTACGCGATCGGCCAGCCGCCCAACGTGAGCGTCAACGAGGTGCTCGTGCGCCCCAGCGGCCAGGTGGGCTGATCTCCAGCAGCTCGCTGCTGCCGACGTGGTCGACCTGCAGCGTCGTGTGATCGAGCTCGAAGCGCTCGCGCAGCATCGCCTCGATCCGCCGGCGCACCGCGTGGCAGTCGCTGTCGGCGCCCACCAGCACGTGCGCCGATAGCGCGGGGAAGCCGCTCGTCACCTCCCACACGTGCAGGTCGTGAACCTCCACGACCCCCGGCTGGGCGACGAGCGCCTCGCCGATCTCCCGCGGATCCAGGCCCTTCGGCGCCGCCTCCAGGAACACCCGCCCGGAGTCCCGCACGAGCGCGAGGCCCGAGCGCGTCATCAGGCCGGCGATCAGCAGCGACGCGATCGGATCCGCCCGCTGGAAGCCGGTCGCGAGGATCACGCCGGCGGCGACGGCCGTGCCGATGAACCCGTACAGGTCGGTGAGGATGTGCTGGAAGCTGCCCTCGACGTTCAGGCTGCGGCGGTTGGCGCCCGCCAGCGTCCACGCCGCCGCGAGGTTGACGAGGATGCCGACCAGCGCGACCGCCAGCACCAGTCCGCCGTGCACCTGCGGCGGCGCGAACAGGCGGCGCACCGCCTCGTAGGCGATCAGCGCCGCGAGCAGCAGCAGCGTCACGCCGTTGGCCAGCGCGGAGACGATCTCCACGCGGCGCAGGCCGAACGTCATCGCCCCGCTCGGCGGGCGCGCCGCCAGCCGCAGCGCCAGCAGCGAGAAGCCGATCGCCGCCGCGTCGGTCAGCATGTGCCCCGCGTCCGACAGCAGCGCCAGCGAGTGCGCGACGACGGCCGCGGCCACCTCGACCGCCATGAACGCGACGATCAGGGCGAGTGCGGCCGCCAGCCGCCGGGCGTCGGCGTCGGGGCCGACGCCGTGGGAGTGCGCGGCGTGCTCGTGAGCCATTGGCTCAAGATACGCCGCGTGCAGGTCAGTAGCCGGTGCCGCCGCCGGTCTGCGCGGCGCTCGCGCCCACCGTCACGGCGCTCCACGTGCCGCCGTCGGCTTTGACGCCCTGGCCGTTGGCTTCCCCGGCCGCCTTGTCGCCGGCGAACGCGTACAGCGGCTCGCCTTTGTAGTCGAGCTGCTCGCTGCCGTCGGGGCGCTTGACCGTGCCCAGGCCGCCGATGCTCGTGCTCGTCGCGCTCGCGCTCACCGGCGGCCACGCGGCCACGCATGCGGCGCTCGTGCAAAGGAACCTGCCGCTCTGCTCGCCGCTGAGGTGGTACAGGGTCCTGCCCTGCGCGTCGACCAGCACCGTCGAGCCCAGCGTCGCATTCGACGCCGTCTTCACGGCTTCCCCGCCAGAGCCGCTGGAGCTCGAGGCGCCGGTGCCGGCGGACGAGGCGGCGCCGGTGCTCGCCGGCGACGATGAGCTCGAGCCGGTCGAGCCGCTCGAGCCGCTCCCGCACGCCGCCAGGGTCAGCGAGATGGCGAGAGCGGGGAGGAGGAGGGTCTTCGGGGTTGGGCGCATGGGGGCTCCTTTGGCCGAGCTGCGAGGGTGAGGCCGGCGTCACGGATTTCGGCCGGGCACTGTCCTCAGACTCCGCGCCACGTGGAATCCTTTCGCCCGCTCCAGCGCGCCCTCGACGGGGCCGGCGAGGCTCGGCCGACGGCTGTCGCCTGTCAAGCCGACCAGCCGCCCGACCCATAGGCTCTCAGCCATGTCGCAGCCGAGCGAGACCCGCTTGCTCACGCGGCGCGCCAGCACGCTCGTCTCGGTCGCCGCGGCCGGGCTGCTGGTGCTCGTCAAGCTGGGCGTCGGCCTGGCGAGCGCCAGCCTGGGGCTGATCTCCAGCGGGATCGAGTCCAGCGGCGACGTGATCGCGGCGGTGCTCACGTTCTTCGCCGTGAAACTCGGCGGCAGGCCCGCCGACTTCGAGCACCCCTATGGCCACCGCCGCGCGGAGAACCTCGGAGCGCTGGGCGAGGCGGCGATCCTGCTGGGCGGTGGGCTGCTCGTCAGCGTCGAGGCGATCACGCGCCTCACGGGCGCGGGCAACGCCCCGGCGATCCACTGGTACGAGCTCGCGGCGATCGCCCTCGCGCTCGTCGTCGAAGCCGGCCGCATGGGCGTCTCGCTCGCGGCGGCGCGGCGCGATGACAGTCCCACGCTGCGCTCCAACGCCGCGCACTTCGCCGCCGACATCGCCGGCTCGCTGGTGGTGCTCGCGGGCCTGCTGGCCGTGCACGCCGGGTTCGCGGACGGCGATTCGCTGGCCGCGCTGCTCGTCGCCGCGATCATCTTCGTGACCGCCGGACGCCTGATCGCCGAGAACGCGAACGTGCTGATGGATCGCGCGCCCGAGCAGGCGCGCGCGGCCGCCGAGCGGGCGATCGCCGCGCTCGGCACGGACATCGAGCTGGACCGCCTGCGGCTGCGCGAGTCGGCCGGGCGCTACTTCGCCGACGTGGTCGTCAGCGTGCCGCCCGGTCAGGCGGTGGTCGAGGGCCACCGCGCCGCCGACCTCGTCGAGAGCGCGCTCGAGCGGGTGCTGCCGGGCAGCGACGTGGTCGTGCACGTGGAGCCTCGCCGGCAGGGCCTCGACCTGCGCGACCGGGTGCTGTCGATCGCGCTCTCCGAGCCGCTCGTCAAGGAGGCCCACGACATCACGATCTTCGAGCAGGCGGGGTCGAGCAGCGTGTCGCTGCACCTGAAGTTCCCCGCCGACCTCGACCTGCGCGCCGCGCACGAGATCGCCGAGCGCGTCGAGCAGGCGATCCGCGCGCGGCCCGGCGTGAGCGACGTGCAGACACACCTCGAGCCGCTCGAGCGTCCGCTCGCCGCGCGCGCGCAGGACGAGCACGCCGACCTGCAGAGCACGCGCGCGATCGAGCGGCTCGTGCGCGAGCGCACCGGCAGCGATCCGCAGCGGGTGCGGCTGCTCTCCACCGACGCAGGGCACGTCGTGTTCCTGACGCTGGCGGTCGACTCCGCCGCGTCGCTCACCGACGCCCACCGCCTGGCCGGGGAGCTCGAGGACGAGCTGCGCCAGCGGATCGACGGCATCGCCGAGGTGGTCGTCCACACCGAGCCGTAGGGGCCGCGGTCAGTCCTCCGCCAGGCGCCGCAGCAGCGCCACGGCCTGCATCAGCACGCGCTGCTCCTCGGCTGAGAGGTCCTCGGCGATCGCCAGCGCGAGCCATCCCTCGCGCTGGCGGCGGTCCTGTTCGAGCGTCTGCACGCCGAGGTCGGTCAGCTCGACGAGGATGCGCCGGCGATCGGCGGGATCCGCCCGCCGCGCGATCAGGCCGTCGGCCTCGAGGTCGCTGATCGTCTGGGTCATCGACTGCGGGCGCACGCGCTCGGCGAGCGCCAGGTCGCCGATCGACTTCGTCCCTTCGCGGTCCAGGCGCCCGAGCACCGCGCCCTGGGAGAGCGAGAAGCGGTGCTCGGCGCGCAGCCGGCGCATCAGGTGGCCCAGCACCATGCGCAGCTCGCTCGCCAAGCGGGTGGTGTCCACGCCCTCAGCCACGGGCGCAGACTATATACCGAGAAATGCAGGGAAACTGCACAGTCTTCCTGTATGTTTGTTGGAGTGACGAACGAGCGCTACAAGTGGATCGCGCTGTCGAACGTCACGCTGGGGGTGCTGCTGGCGACGCTGGACGGCTCGATCACGCTGATCGCGATGCCGGACATCTTCCGCGGCATCCACCTCGATCCCCTCGTTCCGGCCAACAGCTTCTACCTGCTGTGGATGATCCTCGGCTTCCTGGTCGTCACGAGCGTGCTGATCGTGAGCCTCGGGCGCCTCGGCGACATGTACGGGCGGGTGAAGATGTACAACCTCGGCTTCGTCATCTACACGCTCGCCTCGCTGCTGCTGACCGTGGACTGGCTGAACGGGCGCGCCGGGGCGATGTACCTGATCGCGTTCCGCGTCGTGCAGGGCATCGGCGCGGCGTTCCTGCTGGCCAACGCGGCGGCGATCATCACCGACGCCTTCCCCGCCAACCAGCGCGGCATGGCGCTCGGCATCAACAACATCGTCGGCGTCAGCGGCATGTTCGTGGGGCTGGTCCTCGGCGGCCTGCTGGCGCCGATCGACTGGCGCCTGGTGTTCCTGATCTCCGTGCCGGTGGGGCTGTTCGGCACGGTGTGGGCGTACCTGAAGCTCGAGGAGCGCAGCACGCCCAAACGCGCGGCCGTCGACTGGTGGGGCAACGTCACGTTCGCGCTCGGGCTGATCCTGATCATGGTGTCGGTCACCTACGGCATCCGGCCCTATGGCGGCCACGCCACCGGCTGGGGCAGCCCGCGGGTGCTGGGGCTGCTGGGCGCCGGCGTGGCATGCCTGGTCGCGTTCGCGGCGGTCGAGCGACGCGTCGCCGAGCCGATGTTCCGCCTGCCGCTGTTCCGCATCCGCGCGTTCACGTTCGGGACGCTCTCGACGTTCCTCTCGGCCGTCTCGCGGGGCGGGCTGATGTTCATGCTGATCATCTGGCTGCAGGGCATCTGGCTGCCCCTGCACGGCGTCGACTTCGCCGACACGCCGCTGCGGGCGGGTATCTACATGCTGCCGCTGACGCTCGGCATGCTGATCGCCGGCCCGACCTCCGGATACCTGTCGGACCGCTTCGGGGCGCGCTGGTTCGCGACGGGCGGGATGCTCGGCTCCGCCGTGAGCTTCTTCCTGCTGACGCTGCTGCCGATCGACTTCCCGTTCTGGCCGTTCGCGCTCGTGCTCGCGATGGTCGGCGTCTCGATGGGCATGTTCGCCTCGCCCAACCGTGCGGCGGTGATGAACAGCCTGCCGCCGCAGCACCGGGGCGCCGGCGGCGGCATGAACCAGACCTTCCAGAACTCCGCGCAGGTGCTCTCGATCGGCGTGTTCTTCACGCTGATGATCCTCGGCCTGGCCTCGAACCTGCCGCACACGCTGAGCGCCGGGCTGCAGGCCCACGGCGTCTCGGCCGCCGCGGCGAGCGCCACCGCGCACACGCCGCCGGTGTCCGTGCTGTTCGCGGCGTTCCTCGGCTACAACCCGATCGAACACCTGCTCGGGCCGCACGTGCTCGCCTCGCTGTCGGCCGCCAACCACGCGACGCTCACCGGCCGCTCGTTCTTCCCGCATCTGATCTCCGCGCCGTTTCGCACGGGGCTGCACGAGGCGTTCCTGTTCGCGATCCTCGCCTGCCTGGTCGCCGCCGGCGCCTCGCTGATGCGCGGCGGCAGGTATCACTACGTCGAGCCCTCACCGGTGCAACCCATGCTCGACGGCGTGCCGGGCGGCGCCGGCGAGAACGGCGCGGGGAGCTTCGATCACGGCGCGAGCGAGCTCGCGCGAACTACGACAGCAGAGGAGCAGCATGCGCGTTGAGTGGTACGGACAGTCGGCGTTTCGCCTGAGCACGGCCGAGCAGTCGGTGGCGATCGACCCGTTCGCGGACATGTCGGCGATGGCGGCGAGCCGCGGGATGCGGTTCGACTACCCGCCGATCGCGGGCGTGGAGGCGGATCTGCTGCTCGTGACGCACGAGCACATGGATCACAACGGCGTGGAGGCGATCGGCGGCGACCCCGCGATCCTGCGCTCGACGGCCGGCACGCTGGAGTCGCCGCTTGGCGAGGTCACCGCGATCGCCTCCGAGCACGACGAGCAGGCGGGCACGGCGCGCGGGCCCAACACGATCTTCGTGCTCGAGCTCGATGGGCTGCGCGTGTGCCACTTCGGCGACTTCGGCCAGCGCGCGCTGCGCGAGGAGCAGGCGGCGGCGATCGGCGCGGTCGACCTGCTGATCCTGCCCGTCGGCGGCGGTCCCACGATCGGCGCCGAGCAGGCCGCCGCGATCGTCGAGCGCCTGGCCCCGCGCTGGGTGGTGCCGATGCACTACCGCACGCCGCGCATCGGCTTTCTCGAGACCGCCGACGAGTTCCTCGAGCGCTCCGCCCACGTCGAGCGGCTCGCGCAGAGCGCGTTCGAGACGGGCGAGCTGCCGGCGAGCGACGGCCCGCTGGTGGTGGTGCCGGCGGCGCCGTAGGAGGACGCGGATGGTCCCGACGGCGTCGTGCCGCGAGGCGTATACACAGGACAAACGAGAAAGGGCTGTGAAATGAAGATCGGACGATTGCTGCTGCGTCTTTCGGTAGGGGGGTTCTTCGTCGGGCATGGAACCCAGAAGCTGTTCGGCTGGTTCGGCGGCCACGGCCTGAAGGCCACCGCCGAGAGCTTCGAGCAGCTCGGCCTGCGCCCCGGCAAGGCCAACGCGATCGCCGCCGGCGCCGCCGAGGCCGGCGGCGGCGCGCTGCTCGCGCTGGGGCTGGCGACGCCGCTGGCGGCCTCCGTGCTGACCGCGACGATGATGACGGCGATCGAGACCGTCCACGCCAAGAACGGGCCGTGGCTGAACAAGGGCGGCTACGAGTACAACGTGGTGTTGATCGCGGCCGTGCTGATGCTCGTCGAGGCGGGTCCCGGAGGGCTCTCGCTGGACGCCGCGCGCGGGCGCGAGCGCTCGGGCTCCGGCTGGACGCTCGCGGCGCTGGCGACCGGCGCGCTGGGCGCGCTCGGGGCGCACGTGGCCGCGGCCGCCGCGCCGCTGCCGCCGGCCGCCGACCACGACGCCGACACCGCCGCGCGGGAGGCTCAACCCGCGTAGAGGGAAGTTCGACAGAGTAGAGTTGGCGCGCCGATCGGGAAGGATCCGCCCCTGGCGGCGTCCTTACGGCCGATGACCCCTATCGATGGAGGACCTGACTCGTGAGTTTCCCAGCGCAAGGCCGAGCAAAGAAGCGCTCCATGCCCACGCTCGCGGCGGTGAGCCTGGCCGCCGGCCTGCTCGCGCTGGCCGGCTGCGGGAGCTCCTCCAGCAGCACCAGCTCCGCGACGACCAGCACCCCGGCCACGACGACGTCGGCGACCACGACGAGCACGCCCGCGAGCTCGAGCACCGCACCCGCAGGCGCCCTGAGCCTCGCAGCCAACGCCGAAGGTCAGCTCAAGTACAACACGACCTCGCTCACCGCCAGTGCCGGCAAGGTGTCGATCGACTTCACCAACATGTCGCCGTTGACCCACAACGTCACGATCGAATCCTCCGCCGGGAAGGTCCTCGGCGCGACCCCCACCTTCCAGGGAGGCTCGAAGACCCTGACGGTGGACCTCAAAGCCGGCACCTACAAGTTCTTCTGCTCGGTTCCCGGACACCGCATGGCCGGGATGGAAGGCACGTTGACGGTGAAGTAGGGGGGGCGAGTGGAGAGAACCGTCCGTTGCGCAAACCCCGTGACGTTCGGCGCGCCAAGGTTGGACGTCTCGGGCGATGCTCGCTCGCCTCAGGCAGCGACGCTGGGGGCGAGGACGTAGATGCGCGCCTTGCCCGGACCGAGATCGAGAGCCGCGTAGATCACATCGGGATCGAGATCGACGTCACCGGGCCACGTGATCGTGCCCGTCTGCTCATCCACCTTGACCTGCTCAAACACGGCCGGGTCTCGTAGGGGCGAGAAGGCCGGGGTCTCGAGCAGCGGCGTGATGTCTACATCGCGGACCTCGCCGTCGGCGAACACGATGCGGACCGTGTGCTCAGGCCGAGCGATCACGGCAACCATCTCGGGGGCGATAGCAGGCTCCATAGCTAATGATCGTAGCGACCGATCGGATGCAGATTGATCCGGGCTCGCCGCCAATCAGCACGCAGTGGCTCGCGATGTCGCTCACACCAGGCCCTCACCGTGGCGACCTTCGCCAGCGCAAGCTGGCCGTCGATGACCTCGCCCGTATCAATTGAGATACGTGCCGCCTGGACGCCCGGCCGACCGATGCGCCCGGCATACACATGCACGTGTGGCGGCGGGTGGTCGTTGAAGTAGAGCTTGACCACCAAGCCCTCGAAGCTCGCGATCCTGGGCACGGGAACAAGCCTACGGTCTGACTGCGATGGCATTCGCGCGACACCAGCTTGCGCAACGTCCGAAAAAGTGGAAGCTAGTGAACAAAGACCAAACCCCTCGACAACAGGTTGAGGTCTTGCCGTCGTGCTTTGCTCGCGTGGTCGCGCCGAGAGTCCAGCCGGCCGCCTGCGGAGATGAATCAGCGCGCGACGAGCACGCTGCCCAGCGTAGGTAAGGAGAGCGCGACCTGCGCTCTGACATCCCAAGATAAAGACGCCGCAAGCCGTATGGCAGAGAGCCGGGTGCCTCTCACCGCGGCCCGCTATTCCGCACGCCTGAGACTGCGCGCATAGCCCCACTCCGGGTCGAGTAGGAACTGCGTCGGCTTGCACCCTCTGCCTGTCGCGGTCGTGACGATCATGGGTTGCGCCTCTGTGCCCCCAATGGCGAGGCCTGCGATCGGCTCGGGGCAGTGCTTTCCGAGGGCGTCGCCCAGCACCTTGCGTCCGGCCCCGGTCAGGTTCACCGTCACCGGGATGGGTTCCGGTGCGAGGGTGGGCTGAGTCTCTGTGACTGCGCTCTTCGAGGGGTTCGCCGCCCAGGCGAGGACGAAGATCCCGCCTGCGCCGACGATCGCCGCGACGACTATCGAGCGCCAGGCCCGGTTGAAGCGGCGGCTCATCTCCAGATAGGCAGCGCGGTCGATCACCGCGTCCGCGACCCGCCGCCAGCGTTCGCGCTCCTCGGGGGAGCTCAGCGGCGAACTCGCGAGGAGGGCTGCGAGTGTCGAGACGCTTTGGGCCCCCGCCAGCAGCGCTTGATGGCGCTCGATCTCGGTGCACAGGTAACGGTCCTCTGCGATGGATTCAAGTGAGAGGTCGACCGGCCGCAGGACGTCGACTGCGCGCCGCATGACCCAGAACACGGCCAGAAGCGCCGCAGCGAGGCCGAGCACACAAGCGATCAGCCGCTCGCTGTCGTGGCGCCAGGAAAGCGAGCCAATCGAGGAAAGCTGAGTTCCGGCCACCAGAAGCGCTCCGACCGCCGCGAAGATGCCTATCAGGTACTTGGCCAGATCTCGGTAGCGGTCGATCGCCACCTGGATCGCGTCAGCTTCGGGCTGGGAGGCCTGCCTGTTCACAGCCGGTAGAGGTAATAGCGGCGCTCGGAGTCTCCCTGCTCGGGATCGGTGGGGATCACCTTGCAGTTTTCCTCGGCGACGGCCACGATCCACGAGCCCCAGCGTACGGCCTGACCTGACTCGAACGGCGTCGCCTGCATGTCCTCGACGGGGTTCTCGGGTGAGCTTGGGGGCGAATCCGCCCGCTCGACTGCCGGCCGCCCGTCCGACGGGGGGAACACGATGTGCCATCCGCGGAGCCACACTTCGACCGTCCCGTCGGCGCCGCGCTGCGAGGTGATCTTCTCGTCTGTCACATCGCCAGCCTATTCGCATCCGTGAGCGAAGGCAAAGATTCCGAGGGCGCCTCCATGACTCACCAATCGCCGAGTACGGCGATTGCGTCTTGGGCGCGGTCCAGGCGTTCCTGATCGGCCGCGCACTCTCGGTAGATGGTCGTGAACCGCGTCACCGCATCAGCTGCGGCCGCGTGCTCCCCGGCCGCCGCCTCGATCTGTGCCAGGAGCAGGAAGCAGTCGCCCGCGTGAAGGCGCGGCCCTACCAGCTCGAAGGTTTCCGCTGCGACGAGTAGCTCCCTGCGCCCAGCGCCACTGCCCGAGTCGTCCGCCTTGGCGGCGACTATCGCGAGCTCGTAGAGGCACTCGGCCTCGGCCCGCCGGGCTCCACTCCGGCGTGCCGCGAGGATCGCGTCGTTGAGCCATGAGCGAGCCTCTCCAAGGCGCTCGGCTCGCTCCGCCGAGACGCCGAGCATGCGCAGCGGCTGCTCCTGATCAAGCCCCAGTCTCGCCCCGAGCTCAAGTCGGCGCCGCAGCCAGTATTCGGCATCCTCGTGACTGCCGTACATCGCGCAGAACCGGCCCAGCTCCGCCAACGCGAATGCCCGCGAAGCAGCCGTTCCGTTGGTCTGGCATTCGCCCAGGTACGCCACCCACAGCGCATACGCGTCGCCATAGCGCCGCTCGGCTTCGGCTGTGATCGCCTTGCGCATGAGCGACGGCGCCTCCCGCGGCGCGCCGACCCGCTGCCGCATGCGCTCGCGCTCCTGCGCCCCGAGCTGGAGATACTGCGCTAGGTCGGCGCATGCTGAGGCAACCGCCCGTGCCTCTGTGTCGTCGGCCAGCCTCGCAGCCTTGGCGAGCGCCTCTTCGGCTTCGGTAGTTCGCCCCGTTCGCCAAAGGGCCCGGCTGCGCATCAGATGCAGATGAGCCTCTGTCATGTACCTCCGGCTGGCGCCCTGGACCGCCAGAGCAGCCTCCACGAGGACGAGAGCGTCCTGCCAGAGCTCTCGGTCCATCGCGTCCCAGGCGTGCCACCCGAGCAGGGCGGACTCGGCACCGGGCAGATCCTCGAATCCGTAGATGGCTTTGAGCGCGTCACATCCCTGCAGGCGCGCCGACAAGGACTGCAGCTCCCCCAGCGGACGCCCCACCAGTTGATGCAGAGCCCTCATCGTCAGGTCGTCGTCGCGGTCGCGCAGGCCGACCTCTATGGCCCGCGCGAGGAGTCCCTCACAGATGGCCAGGAAGCTGGTGTAAACCCCCGTAGAGCCCTGTGTGAACGTGTCGTGGAATCCGATCGAGAACGCGATCGAGCTGGTGGCGAACGTGCGCTGCAGCGCGGAAGCCTGCTGCTCGCTTGCCCACTCCGCCAGCATCTCACGCATGCAGAGCGCCTGCAGTGAGGTGATCATCGCCGTCGGCCGTGGCGCGAGGTTCTCGATCAGTCGCAGCAGCCCTACCGCCGCCGCCGCCTGCACGGCGTCTTCCCACTCATCCGCGTGAACGTGGCGTCCCAGGACCTCTATAAACGTCTCGCTCTTGACGCCTCCCGTGGTGACCAGCGTCATCAGCTCCTGGTAGATGAGCCCGCCGCCCGCGAGTCCCAGCAGCGACACGAGCTTCGCCTGCTCCGGCTCCAGGCGGGCGCGGGCCTCGCGGAGGGCGGCCGCTCCCGCGAAGCCGTCGAGACGCACGCCCCAGCGCACACGCTCCAGCAGAGCCGCAGCTTCGGCAAAGCTCTCGCAACTGGAGATGGCCGTGAGCGTCGCGTAGTCGTCCTGGCACGCCGTCAGCATCTCCCAGGCGCGGCCCGATTCCTCATCGTTCTCGAACGGGTTGCGGCCATCGAGCACGGAGAGCAGGCGGGTTCCGATCAGCGCGACCGGCACCTCCCAGTCCCCGACATGCACCATGCCCTGCTGCGGGCGTCCGTCCGTGACGAGCACGATCGCCGAGCTGCGAGGCTTGCCTGCAATCAACCCCCCGCAGGCTCTCGCCGCCTCCGCGAGATCGTCTGCCTGATCGACCGAGACCACGTGCAGGGTCATGTCGGGCGCATCGTCGGCCTCGGCGCCGAGGCCCAGCACGCTGCGCGCGAATAGGCCCGTCTCGGTTGCGTACTGCACGAAAAGGTCGACGATCTCGCTTGTCGCCGACCCGAGCGTCCGGGCCGCAACGGTCACGCGCGTCGTATCGAGTGCCTGTTGCAGCTCCTCGATCTCCTCCGCCCAGAAGAGGATCGGGGCGCTCGAGCGCCAGTCGATCGAGGGCACGTCCGTCGCAACGGCAACGCCGTCGTCGCTCTCGCATGAGGAGGGGGACTGCCAGGAGGTCAGATTCACGAACAGCGGCGGGGCGGCGTCTGCGTCTGCTCGCCAGGTCTCCGCCAGCTTGGCGTTGGTCCGCCTGACCGCCTCTCCCACCCCGACGCCTGCGACCAACAGCGGATAGAGAGAGGAGACGAGCGCCTCGACGAAGTCCACCGACACCGCGTAGCGCATGGCGATCACCCGAGTTCGCGGGAGCCTGCGGCAGAGCGTCGCCGCGAATGAGGGAGCGGCGGCTGGCCCGACGCCGATCGCCGCGGACCGGCATGCATTGAGCAAGACCAGCCACGGATCGGCGACTGCCACGGCAGCCGCGAAGGGCTCCACCTCCACGGGTCGCTCACACCCGTCCTCGTCCTCGAAGATGAGTTCTGTGCCGCCCACGGCGCGGGTGCGTCCATGCCCATCGAAGTGCACCACGTCGAAGGGTCCCTCATCTGCGAGCACTGCCTCCAGGGACTCCAGCGTGCGCGGGCGGACCACCCTCAGACGGACCCGGTCGGAGGACCCAAGCGCGGTCCCCAGAACAGGTCCCAGCGCTGGATGTACCGGCACGTCGCGGGGCCCCGCCGGCCTTGGCGAGATAATCGCGACACGCAGCTCGTGGCCGTGACGACCACTGTGTGGCGTCATCGTGACGGGCAAGATCTCCTCGGCCTCGAGAGGCACACGCACGATCTCGCAGGATTGCGCCAGGACCCGCGCCGAGGTTCCGGCATCGAGTCTCACCAACTCCCACGGTGCGGCCAGCAGCCGCGGATCGTCTGAGACGATGCGAATTCGCTGTGGCGGGCGCTCGGCCAGCAGCGCACCGACATCCGCCAACGCCCGATCCCCCAGTAGCGCTTGGGCCAGCTCGGCGCCGAGCCCGGCCACCTGCTTCTGGTTCTCCTGCCAGGCGAGCCGGTCTGGGCCGAACCTGGGCCTGGGCGGCGCCTCGACGAGCTGCGCCATCGCGGCGTCGGCGAGATCTTCCGCGATGATCCCCAGCGACCCAGACGCCCAAGCCTTGCCGAAGGCGATCTCGACGCGGCCGTCGCGTAGGACGACCGTCGCGGTTCGAACCGAATCGTTGCCTGGCGTCTCAATGATGCCGTAGATGATGACGCTTTCGTTAAGCGTCGAAACCTGCACAGCGAACTCGTCGAGGACGACGGATCGACCGCTCAGCAATCATTCCCCCGTCTCAGCCACAAGAACAGCCTGTGGCAGCGAATTCGGCAGTCCAGTGGACCTGGTGGGAGTCGAACCCACTCCGTTGGGGCTGAAGGCCCGCTTGGCGCCGACCTGGCCAGGTCCTCAGCCGTCGACCTCGACGATGTCGCCGACGGCGAGCATCCCGAAGACCGCGTGGGCCGCTTCGATCGGCAGCTCGACGCAGCCGTTGGACTGTGGGAATCCGTACGAGGCGCGCGGGTAGCCGTGCACGGCGTCGCCGCCGTTGAAGTAGTTGACCCAGGGCACGTCGGGGACGACGTATTTGGTGCCGTCGACGTCGGTGCCGCTCATCGTGGTGGACACGTAGCGGGCGTAGATCGGGAAGATGCCCAGTTCGGTTTCCGCGCCGGGCACGCCGGTGTTGACGGGCGTGCTGAAGACGACGCGGTGACCGCGGTGCACGTCGAGCGTCTCCGGCAGCGACTCGGACACCGACACCCACGTGTACGGCTCGCGATCGCGGCGGTTGTTGGTCACGTCGTACAGCAGCGACGCCCACGTCGCGCTGTTCGGTTCGCCCGTCGCTTCCAGCCGGCGATCGGCCTGGTAGACCTCGAGCGCGCCCCTGGTGGTCGCGTCGAGCTGGCCCATCCGCGCCGGCGGCGCGCCGGCGGGGTCGGGGGCGAGCACGCCGCGGGGCGGGTGGAAGGCGTGTTCGGCGGCTTCGCGGCGAGTCTCGGGCCCGGGCGCGTAGTGCACGTCGTAGAGCGGGTGCAGCCGCGCGCCGAGATAGCCCAGGCGCGCGAGCGCCTGCTGCAGGCCCGCGAGCGGCGGGCACGCCACGCGCAGGTGAATCGTCTGCCTGCGCCCGAGCGGAGCGTGACCGGTGGAGCTCGTGCGGCCCCACACCGTCAACGCGTAGCGGCTGCACGGCTGGAGCGTGGACACCGGTGTGAACACCTCGGAGTCGCCGACGACGCTCCACGTGCCCGCGACCTTGGGATCGAGCGCCGGCGGTGGCGAGGTGGGGGAGACGGGCGCCGCCAGCGCCACCGCGAGCGGCTCGGTGCCGTTGGCGATCACGCGCTTGGGCAGCGCCGCCAGCTGCGTGGGAGGCAGGGGAGAGGCCGCCGCCGCGGCATCGGCGGCGTGCGAGATGAGCAGGCTGCCGACGCCGTGCTGGCGGGCGCCGAGCGCCACGACCGCGACGGCTGCCACGGCCACGATCAGCAGCACGACGATCGACCAGCGCTTCATATCCGATGAAGGCTAACGCATGGGTCTGCCGCCATCTGCAGCGGATCTGGCAGTGCGCGCCGCCGCCGTCTCGCCGAGATATCGGCCGCTCAGGCCCGGATCCACGGTGCATCCTGACGCGACGCGACGTGCACGGCGAGCCCGACCGCCAGCACGATCGCGCCGGCCACGGCGAGCGCCGCCGCGATCGCGACGTGCAGGACGAGCAGCCCGCCGGTGAGGGCGCCGAGCAGCATCGCCGCCACCGCGACCGCCCGCCGCCCGAGCTTCGACCCCGTCCCACCGGCGAGACCCGCCTCGGAGGCGAGGCCGGTGAGCGTGCGCGTGAGCACCGTGGTGGTCAACTCGGGGACCGCGAGGCGCTGCGCGGCGGCGTTCTGCACGCCCATCGCGAGCGCCATCGCCACGACCAGCGCGTAGCGCGTGGCTGTGTGCGGCGGTTCGGCAGCCGCGAGCGCGAGGATCAGCGCGACCGCCAGCAGCGCGACCTGCAGCGCGCTCGCGCCGCGCAGCAGGTGGCCGCGGTGCTCGGCGTTGCGCGCGCCGAGGCGTCCGCCGGCGACGGCGCCGATCAGGAACGAGCCGAGCGCGATCAGCGAGGTGGCGCTCGACAGGCCGCTCGCGCCCGCCAGCGCGAAGCCGAGGAAGACGACGTTGCCGGTCATGTTGGCGACGAACACGTGCCCGAGGCGCAGGTAGCTGGCGGCGTCGACGACGCCGGTGACGAACGTCAGCGCGAGCATCATCGGCACGAGCGGCCCGTGGCGGTCGCCGGGCGCCGGCCAGAACGTGCGCGCCGCTTCGCGTAGGACGCTCACGGCGACTCGCCTGCGTGTGTGAGGAGCCCCACCGGCGCCATCGCCTGACACTATCGCGCGACCCGCCTCACGCCACGGGCCCCCCGGTTCAGTCCAGGTAGGTGACGAACGCGCCGGGCGGCGGGCGCTTGGGCACGCGCTGCTCCTGCACCGGCGAGCCCAGGTACAAGAGCCCGACGGGCGTCTCCGCCGGCTGAAGGCCGAGGATCTCGCGTCCCCGGGGATCGTCCAGGAGTGCGACCGTGCGCCAGTAGCCGGCGAGGCCGCGGGCGTGCGCGCCGAGCAGCACCAGATAGGCGGCCACGGCGGTCGCGAGCAGATCCTCGCGGTCCTGCCCGGGATCGCCGCTCTGCTGCGCGGAGACGGCCACGAGCGTGGGGGCGCGCTGGAGCTTGACGGCGGAGCCCGGCTGCTCGGACTCGGCCAGGTCCATCAGCCGCTCGCGCGAGCGCTCGCCGAGCACGCGAAAGCGCCACGGATTGGTGAGGTGGTGGTTGGGCGCCCAGCTCGCCAGCTCGAACAGCTGATCGAGCACCGCGGCATCGACTGGCTGCGCGGTGAAAGCCTTGTGGGTGCGGCGCGTGCGGATAGCCTTCTCGACGTCCATGCCGGGAACGGTAGAGCCAAGCCTCGCTGTAGGCCGACCGGGATGAGCCTCGGCGAAGTCGTGGCGATCGCCTGCGCCGGCCTGACGGCAGGCGCGATCAACACGCTGGTGGGCAGCGGCACGCTGATCACCTTCCCGGTGCTGCTGGCTTTCGGCTACGCGCCGGTGACGGCAAACGTGTCGAACACGATCGGCCTGGTGCCCGGCTCGGTGTCGGGCGCGGTGGGCTATCGGCGCGAGCTCGCCGGCCAGCGCGCTCGCGCGCTGCGCCTCGGCGCGATGTCGGTGGCCGGTGGCATCACGGGCGCGGTGCTGCTGCTGGTGCTGCCGGCCGCGGCGTTCAAGGCGATCGTGCCCGTGTTCATCGCGCTCGCGCTCGTGCTCACGCTGCTGCAGCCGCGCATCGCGCTGTGGCTCGTCAGGCGCGAGATCGACCTCGAGCGCCACGGCGCCTTGCTGGTGCCACTGGCGGTCTACCTGACGGGCGTTTACGGCGGCTACTTCGGCGCCGCGCAGGGCATCCTGCTGCTGGCGATCCTCGGCGTGGCGCTCGCGCAGGACCTGCAGCGCACGAACGCGCTGAAGAACGTGCTCGCGGGACTCGTCAACGGCGTGGCGGGGCTGTACTTCGCGTTCGCCGCGCACGTCGAGTGGGGTCCGGCGGCGATCATCGCGTGCGCGTCGATTCTCGGCGCCCAGCTCGGCGCGCGCTACGGCCGGCGGCTGCCGCCGGACGCGCTGCGGGCTGTGATCGTGGCGGTGGGGATGTTCGCGATCGTGCGGTTGCTCGTGTACTGAGCCGGTCGCATGGAGAAGCGGCTCAGTACTCCAGCGGCTAGCGTTCGGCCGCCGGGAGGGCTCGCGGGCAGAGCCGCGGACCTATTTGCCGTTGGGGTGCCGCGTCGACCCAGCGTCGCCCGAGCCGCCCCGCTTCTCAAGGTTGAAGATCGTCTGCGGCAGTTTGGGCACCGAGCTTGGCGCCGGGGCGTTGGCAGGCTTGGGCGGCGTCTTGGGAGGTGGAGTAGACATCGCTATGAGCTTAGCGTCGCGGCGGTCGCCAGACCGACGGCCTCCAGCATGACCGAGGCGAGCGCCAAGGTCAGGAATAGCGTTAGGCGCGTTACTACCTGGGCATTCTGGTTACGGCGCTCCTCGAATGCCTCGGCGAGCGCCAGGTCGACCATCGGCTGCTCAAGGATGTCCTGCCCCCACAAAGCGCGGTAGGTGGCGCCGGCCTTGACGCTGAAGCCGAGCGCGTACGGGCGCAGCAGCAGCACGACGAACAGAAGCACGCCGCCTGTGCCGAGCAGTCCGATGGCTGTCGCCGTGATCTCGCCCACATCGCTCGGATGGCCGTCGTGGAAGATCGGTTTGGCGAGCAGCGATGCGATCAGTGCACCTGCGGCCAGGAGGGTCGACCCGCGTCCGCGGACCTCGGCGACCTGGCGCTCCTGGTCGGCGAGTGCGGCCGTTCCAAGCTCGTATACACGTTCCTCAAAGCTCGCCACGGGACGGGGGCCTTTCCTTTCCGTGCCACGCACGGCCTTGGGGCAGTGACTGCTGTCGCCCGGGCCAACACGCGGCGGTGACTACCCCGACCGTACACACAGGAAAGCAAGCAGACGAGCAACCCGGGCGAACTTGGCGCGAACGGGCTCGTAACATGCCAGCGTCCGCCCGCTGATCGCGACGCTGGCGGTCTGGGTGGATTCACTGAGCTGGACGGGCGCGCGCACACTCAGTGCAGCTGCTGCACGAACGTGTAGATGACCATCAGGCCGACGAGCACGACGAACACGCGCAGCGCCCACAGGCCCGCGCGGGCGCGCGCGCTGAGCGGCGCTCGCGCCACGGGCCTGGAGGTTTCGGCGACGAACTGGTCGCGCTCGAGGTGCATGATCAGCTCGTCCTCGTGGCGCTCCTGGGCCTGCAGGTCGCGCTCGGGGATCGCGGAGCTCGCGTGCGCGGCATCGGTGAGGGGAGTCTCGGCGCTCATGAGCCGATCAGGTGGATCGCCTGCAGGAACGAGTCGATCCCGTACGCCGCTCCGCACAGCCCGACGAACGCGATCACCGTGATCCCGATCGCGTTGGTGGAGCGCCTGTTGACCCACGGACCCATGAGCCCCCTGTCGTTGGCGAGCATCACCATCAGCACGAGGCTGACGGGAAGCAGCACGGTCGCGAGCACGTTGGCGTTGAGCGCGATCGACAGCAGCGGCGCGCCGGGGATCAGGATGACCGCGGCGGCGAGCAGCGCGACACCGACGTTCGCGGCATAGAACACGGCCGCGCCCCGCGGCGAGCTGTTGAAGCTGTGCGAGACGCCGACGCATTCGCCGGCGGCGTACGCGGTGCTGGCGGAGATGGTGAGGATCGCCACCGCGCCCGCCTCGACGAGCCCGAGCGCGAACACGGTGCCGGCGCCGGCGCCCGCGACGTGCTTGAGCGCCTCCGGGAACCCGGCGCCGGCGAAGCCCTGGATGCCCGACCCGTCATGGGCGAGCAGCGCCGCCCCGGCGACGAGCGCCCCGATGCCGAACACCGCGGCCAGGACCGCGCCCACGGCCGTGTCGTAGCGGCCGTGGCGAACGTCGGACGGGGTCATGCCCTTGTCGGCGGAGGCGCTCTGCTGGAAGAAGATCATCCACGGGGTGACCGTCGCGCCGATCGTGGAGGCGAGCAGCAGCAGCAAGGTGTTGAAGCTGCCTCCGGGGAAGGGCGTGAAGGCGAAGGAGCTGGCCACCGCGCCGATGTGCGGTTTGACGAGGATCGCCGCGAGCAGGAACAGGCCGTTGAACAGCGCCAGGCCGAGCACGATGCGCTCCCAGCGCCAGTAGCGCCCGCCGCTGAGCGTGAACACGACGAGCGCCAGCCCGAGCGCCACGGCGACGCCGGAGCCGAGGTGGAAGTAGGCGAGCCCGACGCGGATCGCGACGAACTCGGCGACCAGGGTCACGAGGTTGGTGAGGGTCAGATCGCCGGCGCCGAACCAGCCCCAGACGCGTCCGTAGCGCTGCAGGACGAGCTCGCCGTAGCCGCGGTGGGTGACGGCGCCGACGCGCATGCACATCTCCTGGCAGACGTATGCCATCGCGAACAGGATCGGGATGAACGGCACGAAGAACCCCAGCCCGTACTGCGCGCCGTCGGACGCGTAGGCGATCATGCTCGGCCCGTCGTTCTCGCCGAGCATCGCAAGGATTCCCGGGCCCACGAGCAACCACAGCAGATACCAGCGCTTGCGGTGTCTGCGGGCGTGATGAACGCGGGAGCGGTCCTCAGACCGAGCCAGGTCCTCGTCGGTCAGCGCCGGAAGCGCGAGTCCGGGTGAAGCGGCGAGCTCAGTCCTCGGCATCGACCACCCTGATCTCTGCGCCGGCGCCGGAGAGCTCGGCCATGTCGTCGACTTCAACCTCCATGGCACCGGCGAGCTGGCCGCCGATGGCGAGCTCGCGCTTTCCGAAGAGCACGAACAGCGGGCCGCCGAACGGCTGGCGAGCGCGCACGATGAAGCGATCGCCCGGCGAGATCCCGCGGCCGGCGAGGTAGCGAAGCATCGCTGGGTCGGAGTCAGACACGCGCACGAAGACCCCCTCATCACCGGGCGCCAGGCTCTCCATGCTGTGGGTCACTCGCTCCTCGAGCTCGAGCTCGGCACTGGGAATGGGGTCGCCGTGGGGATCCA
>JBKQHH010000162.1:0-18149 GCA_052148875.1 Solirubrobacteraceae bacterium | reverse complement strand
CCTCTTTCCCTACCCGCCGCTCTTCCGATCGGGTCGGCGCCTGCGCCGACCGGACTGATGAGATCGCCTGACGGCCTGCATCCGCGGCTGCTGTCAGACTTGCGCCAATGGGCCCCTCGAGCGTGCGCGCGGCGACGGTGATCGCGGCGGTCCTGATGGCGCTCCCGGCGGCCACCGCGCACGCGCAGGCGAGCTCGGGCGATGCGAGCGCGACGCGGGCCTATCTCCAGGCCGACCTGGCAGAGACGCACGCTGAGGTCAAGGGCCTTCCGGCGGCGTTCGCGGCGATCGAAGCGCTCCGCGGGAGACTGCAGGCGGAATGTCCGGGCGTGCTGGCGGACGAGCCGAAACCGGCCGCGGGCGCCAAATCGAGCGCCTCGGCGATCGAGATCAGCGAAGAGCTGCTGGCCGCCGTCTTCGGGGCGGCGGAACGCACCGAATACCTGCATCGCCGTCGCTTCGCCCGTACCGTCTCGCGCCTGTCGTGGGGCGACCGCGCGCTGACACGACGCGTACATTCCTATGCAGCCGCGGAAGTCGCGGAGGCGCAGGTCCCGCAGCCCGACCTCTGCGCGGACATCAGAGCCTGGGTCAGCAGCGGCTATCAGACCGTCTCCGCCGATACCAGCGCCTACGTGCAGCGCATGGCGAAGCTCTCGCGTGAGACAGAAGGCGCGGAAGAAGCCATCCTGCACAAGCTCAAGAGCTACGAGAGCGGCGCCGACAAGCACATCGCACGCCAGATCACCAAGCTCAACCAGCACGGGCTGCAAGCGGTCGCGCCCGAGATCCTCGCGGCCCTCGCCAAGATCGCCGAAGTGCTGCACGGCGCCTCCGCTGTGCCCAGCTAGCGCGGCAAGCTCGGTACGTTTACGCCCGGCTGGGGTGGGCGCGAAAAAGTTCTGCTGCACAGTACAAAATTGTACTGTGGCGTAGTACAGTCCAGGCATGGCCGCGTTGAACCCGTTCGTGTGGGGACGCCCGATCGACGACACGTCGAAGATCGTCGGCATGGACGCCTTCGCCTCCGAGATGGCGCTGATGCTCAAGGCGCAGACGAACGTGGTCTTGTTCGGTCCTCGGGACACGGGCAAGACGACATTCACGACGCAGCTGATGCACGAGCTCCGGCGATCGCACGGGCCAGACGCGCCGCCGCACGAGGTGGTCCGCATCAACCTCCAGCGAGCGATGAGCGTCCCGGCCTTCTGCGCGTGCGTGCACGATGCGCTCGTCGCCCATCCGGAGAGGGCGCTCAAACGCGAGGCGCGCAGACAGCTCCAACTGATGGAGAAGGAGATCGGTTTCGACATCAGGGTCGTGAAGGGGAGCGTCAAGCGCTCGGGGGTCACGCCGGAGCAGGACGCCGAGGCCCTGCACGCGCAGCTCGTCTCGCTGGCTCGCCTGAGCAAGCACCTCGTGGTCGTGTTCGACGAGTTTCAGATGCTGCGCCACTGCCCGAACAGGCCGCTGTCGATTATCCGGTCTGCGCTGATGAGCGCCGGAGCCAACCATGTGACGCTGCTGATGACCGGAAGCATCCGCAACGCGCTGCGGATGATGGTCGAGAACAGCGAGGAGCCCCTGTTTGGCGAGGCATACCAAGCGGAGCTTCCGGAGATCGCCGCCGCGGATTTCCTCGAGTTTCTCGACTTTCAGTTCCAGGCGACCGGCAAGCCCGCGCACGAAGAGGCGCTGGTGCACCTGCTCAACTTGACACGCTCGCACCCCAAGCGCACCCAGCAGCTCGCGTGGGCGGTGTGGCGGGCCGCGGACGCACAGCTCCCGATCGCATCAGACCTCGTCCAGCAGGCCTACGACGAGCTCATCCGTGGTACCGATACGCAGGAGTTCCAGGCGATCGTGCAGGGACTCGCCGACGGTGACGAGACCGCCGCGAACGACCTCCGAGCGCTCGCCGTGCTTGCAGACCACGGAGGCCAGCACCTGACCAGCCGGGTGAACGCGAATCTCTATGGGTTCTCCAGCCATACTCGGCTGCCCGACGCTTGTGAGCGCCTCTACAAGCGCGGTCTGGTGCAAGAGGTCGCTGGTGCCTGGCGTCTCGTCGACCCGTTCTTTGAGGAATGGCTGCGGGTTACCAGCCCGTTTGCCTGGCCCGCAGACGCAGAAGAGGAGTAGGAGCTCTCATCGAGCCCGTAGGTAAATGTACCGCTCAGATATACATTCCTGTACTGATTAGCAGTACGGCCTTGGGGGTGCGATCGCTTCGCCCTCCACCCCTTCGCTAGCCTGGGCGCATGTCCTCGACGGCCGCCCCGACCCTGCGCCGCACGCCCTTGTTCGACCGTCACCTCGTGGCCGGCGCCAAGCTCGTGGACTTCGCCGGCTGGGAGATGCCGGTCCAATACGAGGGCGTCATCCAGGAGCACATGGCCGTGCGCGAGGCGTGCGGGATCTTCGACGTCTCGCACATGGGCGAGATCGAAACGAGCGGCCCGGGGGCGCTCGCGCTGTTGCAGCGGCTGCTCTCCAACGACGTCGCCAAGCTCGCGCCCGGCGGGGCGCAGTACTCGGTGCTCTGCCGCGAGGACGGCGGCGTGCTCGACGACCTGTTCACCTACCGCCTCGACGTCGACCGCTACCTGACGATCACCAACGCCGCCAACCACGCGCGCGACCTCGCCTGGTTCAGCGAGCACGCGCTCGACGCGCCCGACGTGGAGGTCGGCGATCGGATCGACGACTGGGCGATGCTCGCCGTCCAGGGGCCGCTCGCGCGCGAGATCGTGCAGGCGATCTCCGACGCGCCGCTGCCCCCGCGCATGCGCGCCGAGCCGCGACGGCTGTCCGGCGCCGACGCGATCGTGTGCGGCACCGGCTACACCGGCGAGGACGGCGTCGAGCTGCTGTGCGCTCCGCAGGACGCGCCCGCGCTGTGGGACGAGATCGTGCGCCGCGGCGCCACGCCCGCCGGGCTCGGCGCGCGCGACACGCTGCGCCTGGAGGTGTGCTTCCACCTCTACGGCAACGACCTCAGCGTCGAGCGCGGGCCGATCGAGGCGGGGCTCGGATGGTGCTGCAAGGAGGACACCGGCTTCATCGGCTCAGGCGCCGTGCGCGCCGTGCGCGAGCGCGGGGTGGGTGGGTCCTCAGAAGAAAGGCTCGTCGCGTTCGCGATCGAGGGGCCCGGCATCGCCCGCCAGGGCAACCCCGTGATCGGCGGCGGCGAGGTCACCAGCGGCACGCTCTCGCCGTGCCTGCACACCGGCATCGGCCTCGCCTACGTGCCCTCCGAGCGGGCCGCCACCGGCACCCACCTCCAGATAGACGTTCGTGGCAAGATGCGCCCCGCCGTGGTCAAGGACAAGCCGCTCTACAGAAAGGACGCGTGAATGGCTCAGGCCAGCTACCCCGCGGAGCTGCTGTATCACCCCGAGCACGACTGGGCGCGCATCGACGAGGGCTCCGGACTCGCGACCCTGGGGATCACCTGGTACGCGCAGGACTCGCTCGGCGAGGTCGTGTTCTTCGAGGCGCCCGCCGTCGGCACCACGCTCACGAAGGACGAGCCCTACACCGAGGTCGAGTCGGTGAAGGCCGTCTCCGACGTCGTCGCTCCGCTCTCCGGCGAGGTCGTCGAGGTCAACCAGGCCGTCGCCGAGAACCCCGGGATGATCAACGAGGATCCCTACGGCGAGGGCTGGCTGGTCAAGGTGCGCCCGTCCGATCCCGCCGAGCGCGACGCGCTGCTGGACGCCGCCTCCTACATGGCCACGCTGGCCGGCTAGGCTGGGCGGCAGTTGAGTCGCTACACCGCCATCACCCCGGAGGACCTCGACGCGATGCTCGCGGCGATCGGGGTGAGCTCGGTGCGGGAGATCTTCGAGCGCCAGATACCCGAGCCGGTGCGCCTGGGGCGCGAGCTCGACCTGCCCGACGGGCTCCCGGAGCAGGACGTCTACGAGCACCTGCGTTCGCTCGCGGCGCGCAACACGAGCACAGAGGACGAGCTGAGCTTCCTCGGCGCCGGCATGTACGACCACTACGTCCCCGCGCTGATCGACATGCTGATGGAGCGCTCGGAGTTCCTCACGCCCTACACCCCCTACCAGCCGGAGATCTCCCAGGGGGGCCTGCAGGTGATGTTCGAGTACCAGACCGCGATCTCCGAGCTCACCGCCCTGCCTGTCTCCAACGCGTCCGTCTACGAGGGCCCCTCGGCGGTCGCCGCGGCCGGCTATCTGGCGAAGCTGCACAACGGCGGGCGACGCTTCGTGGTGAGCGCCGGCATGCACCCCCACACGATCGAGACGCTGCGCACGTACGCCCACGGCTACGGCATGGACGTCGTGGAGGTCCCCCTGCGCGACGGCGTCACCGACCCGGACGCGTGGGCGCAGGCGATCGGGGTGGGTGGGACGACCGAAACGAGCGCGGCGATCTTCGCCCAGCCGAACTTCTACGGCGCGGTCGAGGACGCCGCCGCGCTGAGCGCCGCCGCCAAGGCGGCCGCCGGCGACGGCTCCGCGGCGAAGGCGCCGGTCGTCATCGCGCAGGTCGACCCGATCACGCTCGGCGTCCTGCGGGCGCCCGGCGAATGCGGCGTCGACGTGGCCGTCGGCGAGGGTCAGCCGCTCGGCAACCGCCTGGACTTCGGCGGGCCGTCCTTCGGCCTGTTCGCCGCGCGCGAGGAGTACCTGCGGCGCATGCCCGGGCGCATCGCCGGGGAGACCGTCGACGTGGACGGCCGGCGCGGGTTCGTGCTGACGCTGCAGACGCGCGAGCAGCACATCCGCCGCGAGAAGGCGACCTCCAACATCTGCACCTCGCAGGCGCTCAACGCGCTCGCCGGCGTCGTCCACCTCAGCTGGCTCGGGCGCCGCGGGATCGTCGAGCTGGGCGAGCTGCTGCTCGCCCGCACCCACTACGCGCGCGAGCGGCTCGCGGGACTCGCGGGCGTCGAGAAGCTGCACGAGCAGCCCGTGATCCGCGAGTTCGCGCTGCGCCTGGACGCGGACGTCGCCGCCGTCAGGCGCAGATGCGCTGCGCAGGGCGTCAATCCGGGCGTGGACGCGCACGCGCTGAGCGGACGCGATGAGGATCGCGGCGTGCTGCTCGTCGCGATCACCGAGCGGCGCACGCGCGCCGACATCGACCGGCTGGCGGAGGTGCTCGGCGCCGCGGTCGCGGCCGAGCGCCGGGCGGCGGTGGCGGTATGAGCCCGATCGACGAGGGCCATCTGCACTCGGACCCCGGCATCGAAGCTCGCCACCCGCACGCGAGCGCGGCCGGGAGCGCGGCCGCCGGCGGCGCGACGCCGATGCAGCGCGACGCGGCGAGGACGATCTTCCAGAAGGGCGCGCCCGGGCGCCGCGCGTTCGTGTGCCCGGACGTGGACGTGCCGGCGGTCGACGTCGGCGAGCTGCTGCCGGAGCGCTTTCGCCGCACCGCGACGCCGCGCCTGCCCGAGGTCTCCGAGCCCGAGATCGTGCGCCACTACGTGGGCATCTCCAAGCGCAACTACGACCTAGACTCGGGCTTCTATCCGCTCGGCTCGTGCACGATGAAGCACAACCCGCGCCTGCACGAGCGCGTGGCCGCGCTCCCGGGCCACGCGCGGCTGCACCCGCTGCAGGACCCCGAGCGCGCGCAGGGCGCGCTCGAGCTGATGTGGAGCCTGCAGGGCGCGCTGTCGGAGATCTCCGGCCTGCCGCACGTCTCGCTGCAGCCCTCCGCCGGCTCCCACGGCGAGCTCGCGGGCGTGCTGCTGACGCGCGCCTATCACGAGGACCGCGGCGAGTCGCGCCACAAGGTGCTCACCCCCGACACCGCCCACGGAACCAACCCCGCGACCGTGACGATGGCGGGCTTCGAGGTCGTCAAGCTCGCCACCGACGCCGACGGCGGCGTCGACGTCGACGACCTGCGCGCCAAGGCCGACACGGACGTCGCGTGCCTGATGCTCACCAACCCCAACACGCTCGGCCTGTTCGACCCCAACATCACCGAGATCGCGGAGATCGTGCACGGCGTGGGCGCGACGCTGTACTACGACGGCGCCAACCTCAACGCCGTCATGGGCCTCTCGCGCCCCGGCGACATGGGCTTCGACATCGTGCACTTCAACCTGCACAAGTCCTTCACCCAGCCCCACGGCGGCGGCGGCCCGGGCTCGGGGCCGATCGCCGTCTCAGACCGCGTCGCGCCGTTCCTGCCGCTGCCGGTCGTCGTCCGCGGCGAGGACGGCGCATTCGACCTCGACCACGGCGGCCGGCACCCCGACGGGGACGCCGCGCCGGGCATGCGGGCAGGATCGAAGTCGATCGGACGGCTGCGAGGCTTCCACGGCAACTACGGCTGCTTCGTGCGCTCCTACGCCTACATCCGCTCGCTCGGCGGCGACGGCCTCAGGGACGCCTCCGAAACGGCGGTGCTCAACGCCAACTACCTGCTCGCGCGGCTGCGCGAGCACGGCGTGGTCGAGCACCTGCCGCTCGCGTACGGCGAGCTGTGCATGCACGAGTTCGTCCTCTCCGGCGGGCCGATGAAGCGCGCCCTGGAGATCAAGACGCTCGACCTGGCCAAGCGCCTGCTCGACTTCGGCTTCCACCCGCCCACCGTGTACTTCCCGCTGCTGGTCGACGAGGCGCTGATGGTCGAGCCGACGGAGACCGAGACCAGGGAGACGCTCGACGCGTTCGCCGACGCGGTCGCCGCGATCCTCGAGGAGGCCGCCGAGGACCCCGAGATCGCGCTGGGCGCGCCCTACAGCACGCCCGTGCGCCGCCTCGACGAGGTCGCAGCCGCCAAGAACCCGATCATCCGCGAGGCCCTGGCATGACCCCCGAGGCCCTGGCGTAGGCCGCGAGCGATGGCGATCGAGCACCGCAAACTCGGCAGCACCGGCGTCAGCGTGAGCCCGCTGTGCCTCGGCGCGATGATGTTCGGCGCGTGGGGCAACACCGACCACGAGGACTCGATCCGCATCATCCACCGAGCGCTCGAGGCGGGCGTCAACTTCATCGACACCGCCGACGTGTACTCGCGCGGGGAGTCCGAGGAGATCGTCGGCAAGGCGCTCGCCGGCGGGCGGCGCGACTCGGTCGTGCTCGCGACCAAGGTCCACGGCAGGATGCACGACGAGGATCGCAACCAGTTCGGCAACTCGCGCCGCTGGATCGTCCAGGAGGTCGAGAACAGCCTGCGCCGGCTGAAAACCGACTGGATCGACCTCTACCAGATCCACCGCCCCGAGCCCGACACCGACATCGACGAGACGCTCGGCGCGCTCAGCGACCTCGTGCACGCCGGCAAGGTCCGCTGCATCGGCAGCTCGACCTTCCCCGCCCACCAGATCGTCGAGGCGCAGTGGGCCGCCGAGAAGCGCGGCCGCGAGCGCTTCGTGTGCGAGCAGCCGCCCTACTCGATGCTCATCCGGCGGATCGAGGCCGACGTGCTGCCCGTGTGCGAGCGCTACGGCATGGGCGTGATCCCGTGGAGCCCGCTCGCCGGCGGCTGGCTCTCGGGCAGATACCGCAAGGGCGGCGACTCGCCGGGCGACAGCAGGCGCGCGCAGATGATCCCCTCGCGCTACGACATGTCGATCCCGGCCAACCAGGCGAAGCTCGAGGCGGCCCAGGCCCTCGGCGAGCTGGCGGACGAGGCCGGCATGCCGCTGATCGAGATGGCGCTCGCGTTCGTCACCGGCCACCCGGCCGTGACCGCCGCGATCATCGGCCCGCGCACGATCGAGCAGCTCGAGAGCCAGCTGCCGGCGCTCGAGCGGACGCTGAGCGCGGACGTGCTCGACCGCATCGACGAGATCGTCCCGCCGGGAACGAACGTCAACCAGAACGACACCGGCTGGGACCCGCCGTGGCTCACCGACAGCTCGCTGCGGCGCCGCTGACGCCGCATGCGCATCTTCTCCGGCATCCAGCCCACCGGGCGCAAGCACCTCGGCAACTTCATCGGCGCGATCGCCCAGTACGTCTCCAGCCAGGAGCGCGGCGAGGGCATCTTCTGCATCGTCGACCTGCACGCGACCACCGTCGCCTACGACCCGGCCGAGCTGCGCGCGCGGCTGTACGACACGACCGCGATCCTGCTCGCCGCGGGCCTGGACCCGCAGCGCTGCATCCTCTTCCGCCAGAGCGACGTGACCGAGCACACCGAGTTGACCTGGCTGCTGTGCAGCGTCACCGAGCTCGGCAGGCTGCAGCGGATGCACCAGTTCCGCGACAAGTCGCTCGGCCGGCGCGAGCTGGTCTCCGCCGGGCTGCTGCTGTACCCCGTCCTGCAGGCCGCCGACGTGCTCGCCTACCGCGCCGAGGAGGTGCCCGTGGGGGAGGACCAGCGCGAGCACCTGGAGCTGATGCGCGACGTCGCGCGCCGCTTCAACGCGCGCTTCGGCGACGGCGGGGACGTGCTGGTCGTGCCCGAGCACCGCATCCCCGAGGTCGGCGCGCGGATCATGGACCTGCAGGACCCGACGCGCAAGATGTCCACGACCGGCGCCAGCGAGCAGGGCACCGTGTACGTGCTCGACGAGCCCGGGGCGATCGAGAAGAAGCTGAAGAGCGCGGTCACCGACTCCGGCAGCGACGTGCGCCGCGACCCGCAGAAGCCGGGCGTGAGCAACCTGATCGAAATCCTCGCCGCGGTGCGCGGGGTCGACCCGGCGGCGATCGAGGCCGAGCTCGCGCAGGCGCGCTACGGCGAGCTGAAGGCGGCGGTGGCGGCGGCCGTCGTCGGCTACCTGGCGCCCGTGCGCGCGCGCTACGAGCAGCTGCGCGCCGACGAGGGCGCGCTCGAGTCGATCCTCGAGGACGGCGCCGAGCGCGCGCGGGCGATCGCCGCGGCGACGCTCGCCGACGTGCGCGAGCGCATGGGCGTCGGAGCGCCCCGTCGGGAGCGGGCGGTACCGTGACGGCCGTGGCGCTCGCCAATCTCGAGCTCGACCTGGACGTCTTCAGCGGGCCTTTCGACCTGCTGCTCACGCTCGTGCTGCGCGAAGAGGTCGACCTGCTCGAGCTGCAGCTCGCGGACGTCGTGCTCGCCTACCTCGACCACCTCGAGCAGCGCGGCGAGCTCGACCTCGAGACCGCCACCGAGTTCATCGTGCTGATCGCGGCGCTGCTGGAGCTGAAGTCGCGCCTGATGCTCAGCGGCGAGGAGCAGGAGCTGCTGGACATCGAGCCCGAACAGGCCGCCGAGGAGCTGCTCGCACGGATGCTCGACGCCCGCCGCTACCGCGCCGCGGCGGCGCATCTCGGCGAGCTGCTCGCCGCCGAGCACGGCGTGCGCTTTCGCGCCGCCCCGCCGCCGCCGAGCCTGCGCCGCGCGATCGTCCACGCTGCCGACGGCTCCCACGACCCGCAGGTGCTGGGGGAGGCGATCGGGCGGCTGCTGCTGATGCCGCCCGCGATCAGCATCCGCCACATCTCCGCTCCCCGCGTCAGCGTCGCCGAGCGCCTGGCGCACCTGCGCGCCCTGCTGCGCCGCGGCAGCTTCAGCTTCGACGAGGCCGTGCGCGGCGCCGATCGCATGACCGTCGCCGTCACGCTGTTCGCGCTGCTGGAGCTCTACAAACGCGGCGAAGCCGACTGGGAGCAGCGGGAGAGCTTCGGCGAGATCGCCATCCACGCACAGGCCCACCAGGCGCCCGCCAAGGTGCTCGCTGGATGAGCGCCCCGGAGCCCGAGCTCGCCCGCACGGTCGAGGCGCTGCTGTTCCTGTCCTCGGACCCGCTCAGCCTCGCCGAGCTGGCGGACGCGACCGAGGCGGGCGAGGGCGCCGTGCGCGCGGCGCTCGCGGTGCTCGCCGAGCAGTATGCGCCGGGGCGGCGCGGCATCAGGCTGCGCGAGCTGGGCGGCGGCTGGACGTTCGCGAGCGATCCGGACACCGAGGACGCCGCGCGGCGCCTGTTCAGCCGCCCCCGCGCCTCCACGCTCAGCCCCGCGCAGGCGGAGACGCTTGCGATCGTCGCCTACCTGCAGCCGATATCGCGCCCGGAGATCACCCGCATCCGCGGCGTCAGCGCCGACTCCGCCAGCGCCACGCTGCTCGACCGCGGCCTGATCGAGGAGGCCGGCCACTCCCAGTTCGGCGCTGTCCTCTACCGCACGACCACGCAGTTCCTGAAGCTGTTCGGGCTGCGCGGCCTCGACGAGCTGCCCGACGTCGCGCGCTGGGACCCCACCCCCGAGGAGCAGACCGAGCTGCGCGAACGCCTGCTGCGCGCGGGCGAGGCGCGGGCCGGCGGGGGAGCGTAGGGCGCCGCGCGCCTCCTTGCCGCGCTTTGGAGGGCGGCAGTCGGGTGTGTTGGGATGCGCGGGCCACGACGGAAGCAGGCATCCCCGGGTACCGAAATCCACGGGCCTTTACTGCTAGAGTAAAGGGATGGCGCGAATCTCGACCAAGAACCAGATCACGATCCCCGTCGCGGCACTCGACGAGGTCGGGCTGCACGCCGGCGAGCGAGTCACGGTCGAGCCGGCCGGCGACGGGGAGCTGCGGATCCGCCGCACGACCACAACCTTCGAGGATGCGTTCGGGACGCTGACGGGCACCTACCCCGCCGGCTATCTCGAGCAGCTCGACGCCGAAGATGAACTGCGGTGAAGCTGCTCCTCGACGCGGACGTCCTGATCGGAGCGCTTGACGGCAGCGACCCGCATCATCATCGCGCTCGCGCGCTGTTCACCAAGTGGCGCCAGGACCAAGACGCTTGCGCCGTCAGCATCGTGAACCTGACCGAGGTGCTGATCGCTCCCTCGGCAGACGTGTCGAAGCTCGCCGCCGCCCGGGAGGCGATCGCCGCCCTCGGCGTCACCGTGCACCAGCCGAACGAGGCGATCGGGGTCGAGGCGGCGCGCCTGCGACAACGGCACCCGATCAGCCTCCCCGACGCCTACTGCCTCGCGACCGCGAAGCACACGAGCTCCGCGGTCTCATCATTCGATCAAGAGATCCTGAAGGCCGCCACGCGCGAGGGCATCAAGGCCGCCTAACGCCAGCACGGGCGAGCGAGACAGCCGTGCAAGTCGGCCGTCCGCGCTTGCCAGGTCTCCGGGCGGATTCGGGCACGAATACCCTCGCGGGGCGAAGATGAGCGCGCACCCCAGCGACAAACGGCTCAGAGCGTCGTCGAACAGGTGGCGTCGCCGACTTCTACGCTCACAGAATCCCCCGCCGCGGACGGCCCGGCGTAGAAGTACACGTCTGCGTAACCGGAGCTGTTCGTGTAGTAGCTCGCAGTCTTGCCGTCGCCGCTAACGGTCGCGTCCTGGTCGGGCTGGTTGGATTCGACGTACACGTCGTAATCGTTGTAGGTGTTGCTGTAGTCGGCACTGGCGGAGCACCAGCCGCTCGGTTTGGGCGGGGATGGTTTCGGTTGTGGCTTCGGCTTCGGTTTCGGCGCGGCTGGCGCGGGCTTCCGCGCCAGTGCGCCCCAGTCGTTGACGATGGCGTGCTGCGCTTGGGCGAGCGTCATCCGCTCCTCGCAGACAGCACGGTTTAGCTCGTCCTCGACCGCGTCCTTGGGGTTCGGCGAGGCGCCGGGCTCGGGCCACAGGTTGCGCGGGTCGTTCGTCGCCCCGCCCAGCTCGAGCGGCACGAAATGGTCGTACTCGTAGTCGGAGGCGGGGCCACGCGCCCCGTAGGCGCGCATGCTCGCGAACTTCTCGGGCTCGGTGATGCTCTCGGGCGGCCGGACCGTCGACGTCCATCCGCTCCGGCAAATCGTGCGGCCGATCGTCGCCTGTGTCACCTGCGGGTTCAACGTGCCGGGTGTGCATCGTGGGTCCGGGCGCGAGTACAGCCCGGAGCCGATCGCGTGGCACGACCCCGCCGGGGTCGAGGTCGACGACCCGGATCTCACCGCGGCGAATCAGATATCGGTGACACCGTCGCCCGTCGCTGGCTCCCATACGGCGGCTTCACTACCGGACTCCCAGGTATCCCAGGCATCCTCGTAGGCGCCGTCGAGCTCGGTGGCCCGCGCCGCCAGCTGCCCGCACGCCGCGTCGATGTCGCGCCCGCGGGTGAGGCGCACCGTCACGGGGACGCCGCGCGACTCAAGCGCACCCCGGAACGCCGCGATCGACTCGCGGCTGGAGCCCTCGTAGGCGCCGGCGTGCGTCGGGTTGTAGGGGATCAGGTTGACCTTGAAGATCGGTTGGGCCTCGCGGCCGCTGGCAAGCGTGTCGGCGAGCGCGAGCGCCTGCTCGTAGCGGTCGTTGACGCCCGCGAGCATCACGTACTCGACGAACACGCGTCGGCGCTTGCGCGCGTAGAAGGCGCGGCAGGCGTCGATCACCTCGCTCAGCGGATAGCGCTCGTTGACGGGCATCAGCTGCGAGCGCAGCGCTTCGTCGGCGGCGTGCAGCGACAGCGCCAGCCGGATCGGCATGTCGCACTCGGCCAGCCGTTCGATGCCGGGGATCCAGCCGACCGTCGAGATCGTCGTGCGCCGGTGGGTGATGCCGAGGTCGGGCAGGCGCTCGCACGCGGCGAGCACGTTGTCGAGGTTCAGCATCGGCTCGCCCATGCCCATGAACACGCAGTGGTCGATTGCTTCGACGCGGCGGAAGTGCAGCGCCTGGTCGAGAATCTCCGAGGCCGTCAGGTTGCGCGCGAAGCGCATCGCGCCGGTGGCGCAGAACGTGCACGTCAGCGGGCAGCCCGACTGCGAGGAGACGCAGATCGAGCGGCGCCCGACGCCGCCTCCCGCAGGGCCTCCAGCTCCCGGAGGGCTCCGATATCGCATCAGCACCGCCTCCAGCGGCCGGCCGTCGGCGGTGTCGAACAGCGCCTTGACGGTTCCGTCGCGCGAGTGGGCCTCGTCGCGCACGCTCAGCGTGGAGAACGGCAGCTCGCGCGCGAGCGCCTCGCGCAGCTCGGCCGGCAGATCTGTCATCTCGTGATATCCGCTCGCGCCGCGCGCGGCCCACGCCCACACCTGGCGGGCGCGAAAGCGCGGCTCGCCACGGTCGGCGAGCGTCTGGTCGAGCAGCTGGAGGTCCATGGTCGAGCGGCCGGCGGCGAGGTGGAGGGCGCGGCCGTGCGCATCCTATGGTTGCAGCAGATGAGCTCCGCCACGGACCCCCCGGCATGCGCCTAGCCAAGTACCTCGCCCACGCGGGCGTCGCCTCCAGGCGCTCCGCCGAGACGCTGATCGCCGCGGGGCGGGTGAGCGTGGGGGAGGAGATCGTCACCGACCCCGCCCGCGACGTCGACGAGCACAGCCGCGTGGCGCTCGACGGACGGCTGCTGGCCGGAGCCGAGCCGCGCGTGCTCTACGCGCTCAACAAGCCCGTCGGCGTCGTCTCGACCGCGCGCGACACGCACGGGCGCCAGACGGTCGTCGAGCTGGTGCCCGCGCGCGGGTTGCGCCTGTACCCGGTCGGGCGGCTGGACGTCGACAGCTCCGGTCTGATCCTGCTCACCAACGACGGCGAGCTCGCCAACCGGCTGACGCACCCGCGCTTCGAAGTGCCCAAGACCTACCGCGCGCGCCTGGCCGGGGCGCCGATCGCGGATGACGCCCTGCGCTCCCTGCGCGCCGGCGTGCGGCTCCAGGACGGCCTCACCGCGCCCGCCCGTGTGCGTCGCGTGGGTGGACGGGGATCCAACGTGATCGAGCTGACCATCCACGAGGGACGCAACCGTCAGGTGCGCAGGATGTGCGAGGCGGTCGGCCATCGGGTGCTCGAGCTGGAGCGCACCCGCTTCGGCCCGCTGGCGCTGGACGGCCTTGCGCCCGGAGCTCACCGGCAGGTGGGAGACACCGAGGCCGAGCGCCTGCGCGCGCTCACGCTCTGACAGAATCGCGCGCCATGCGACTGTTCGCCCTGCGCGGGGCCGTGAGCGTCAAGCTCAACAACGCCCAGGACATCCTCGACGCGACGACCGAGCTGATGCGCGAGATCATGAGGCGCAACCAGCTCGAGCCGGAGAACGTCGTCAGCTGCATCTTCACCGCCACCCGCGACCTCAACGCCGAGTTCCCCGCCGTGGCCGCGCGCGCGCTCGGCTTCGAGCGCGTGCCGCTGCTGTGCTCGCAGGAGA
Organism: Solirubrobacteraceae bacterium; assembly: GCA_052148875.1. Lineage (GTDB taxonomy): Bacteria > Actinomycetota > Thermoleophilia > Solirubrobacterales > Solirubrobacteraceae > Palsa-744. Next base: position 4,115 of record JBKQHH010000162.1, on the reverse strand, counting down.
TCCCGGTCCCGCGGTCGATGCCGCGCGTGATCAGGGTGCTGATCCACTACTACGCCGACGAGGATCACGTGCCCGCGCACGTCTACCTGGGCGACGCCCGCGAGCTGCGCGCCGACCTGCACGCGGCCCAGTAGTCCGGCCGGCGCGCAGCGCCGTCACGGACGAACACGACACGTCCGGCCGGCGCGCAGCGTCGTCACGGACGAACACGACACATCCGACGGCGCCTCATTGCGAGAACGGCACCGTCCCGGCGACGGAGAAGTTGACCGTGTGGCTCTGGGTCATCGCCGCCGTCCCCTTCGTCGACTCGGTGACGCGCATGCCCCCGTCTTCCACGCCGTTGGGGCCCGCGGTCACGAACCCGCCGACCTGCGCCTTCGAGCCCAGGGCCTTCAGCTGCCCTCCGGCGAACACCGTCGTGCGGCCCTGCTTGGGGTTGTAGGTGACGTTGGCGAACGCGCCCACCCAGCCCTTGGTGGAGACTTCGAATTCGATCGTCTCGCAGTGGATCGAGAACTTGAAGATGCCGGCGATGTTGATTTTGGGCAGCTTGTTGAGCTGTTCCGGACACGCCGGCGAGGTGTTCTGCGACGCAAGGCTTTCCGATCCCGGCGCCGATCCCGCGCCGCCGTCGCACGTTTCCGCGAAGGCCCACTCGGCGCTCTGGAGGAACAGCGAGGCCTGCCCGACGACGAGATCGCGGATGGCCAGCATCGAGTTTTCGGCATCGAGCAGCATCCGCTGATGGTCGGCCGGTTCGGAGATGTTCGCGGCGACCCCCATCGCGTAGCGCCAGTAGGCGCTGTCGTAGCGCAGGCCGGCATCGTTGAGCGCGGCTATCTGCGGTTTCCACCGTTCGTGCAGGGTCGCCGTCTCAGACGTGCAGACTTCCCTCAGGCAGGCTTCGAAGTCTTCCCTGCCGCCGCATTTCTGCAGGCCGTCCCACATCGGCCTCGAGGGGTCGAGCGTGCCGCCGTTGCCTTCGCCGTTGCCGATGTTGATCGCGCTGCTGAGAGCGTCGTACTGGGACTCGAACGCTTCATAGAGCGGGCGCAGTTCGGGCTGCCACTCGGCGGTGTTCAGCGCCTGCCAGATCGAGCTGCGCCGCTGCGCGGTCTGCTCGTTGAGGTCGTGCACGCTCGCGCTGAGGCTCGCCTCCTTGGTGGCGTTGGCGGTGACCTGGCCTTCGATCTTTTCGCCCAGCGAGCTGTAGTAGTCCTTCATCGCCCCGCCCTGCTCGGGGGTTTCGGGAATCGCCATGTTGATCGGGGTCCATTCCCGGCTCTGGGAGAGGTCGAGGAAGCTCGAGGCGACGGGGACCGGTTCGCCGTTCGAGTCCGTGGTCCAGTCTCCCGATTCGCGCCCGAACGGCGGGTCGGCGATCACGGGCGGTTCGCCCCGGCTGCCACCCGGGAGCAGTGCCCACGAGCACTGCTGGGCGGCGTCCAGGTTGACCTTCGCCTCGGTGAGCAGCGGCGCCTCGGCGGCGGCTTTGCTCAGATACCCGGCGGCCTGCTGGGCGTGGCCGAGCAGCAGCAGCGCGTAGCCCCTGTTGTTGAGGGCCACCGCCTGATAGCTGATGCCCATCGGCCCCGGCCCCTTCGTCTTCAGCCTCGCCGCGGCGTTCAGCAGCGCGAGCCCTTCCTGGGGCATCCCCTGCGCCGTCACCAACCCCGCCAGGCCGATCAGCGGGCCGGCGTCGCGCGGGTCGAGCTGATGCACGCGCAGGGCTGCGTCGATCGCCGCCCACGGCTTGCCGTCGCCGAGCGCCCCGAAGACCGCGGCCGCCGCGTTCGGGGCGCTCCGCGCTTCCTCGCTGCGCGCGAAGCCCCGCAGGGCGGCGGCGCTCGCGTTGCGGTCCAGCTGCTTCTGGATGCGCGCGAGTGCCTTGGCCAGCGGCATGCTCTTGATCGCGCTCGCCTTGCTCGTGCACTGGGAGCGCAGCTGGCTCGCCAGTTCGACCAGGTCGGACTTCGAGGTGCTGTGACCGTCGTTGAACGACCTCACCACCAGCTGGGCGCTCGCGGATGGTGCGATCGCGAGCGCCGCGAGCAGCGCCACCGCCACCGGCACCCCCACCCTGCGTGCTCGATCGAGCTTCTCCACGGCCGCCTCTCTTCTGCGATGAACGGATGCGGGCCGCGATGGCCCCGATGCGCGTCACGGTATGGGCCGGCCTTGGCGCGGCCATCCGCAGGAGCCCCCACACAGACGGGTAGAACGCCGCACTGTGCGACGAGCCCTCGACGTTCTCCCTGCAAACCGGCCTGATTCGGCTCGCCCGCGGGGGATGGCGACGCGGGACGACCCGTACAATGGGCGCGTGGCGATCGAGTTCTCAGAGCGCATCAGGCGCATCCCCACCTACCCCGCGGCGGGCGGCTACGCACAGCAGGAGCCGCTCGTGCGCCTGGCGAGCAACGAGTCGCCGTACCCGCCGCTGCCGGCCGTGCGCGAGGCGATCGAGCGCGCGCTGGGCACGCTCAACCGCTACCCGGACCCCACCAACGCGCTGCTGCGCCAGCGGCTCAGCGATCGCTACGGCGTGCCCTCCTCGCGCATCGCCATCGGCAACGGCTCGTGCGACATCCTGCTCGCCGCCGGCGAGGCGCTGCTGGAGCCGGGCGCCGAGCTCGTGTACGCGTGGCCGTCGTTCTCCGTCTACCCCCACCTGAGCGCGGCCTCCGGCGCGCGCGCGATCACGGTCGCGCTCGACGGCGAGGATCGCCACGACCTGCGGGCGATGCTGCGCGAGATCACCGTCGCCACACGGCTGGTGCTCGTGTGCAACCCGAACAACCCCACCAGCACCGCCGTCCCGCTCGCGGACATCGCCGGCTTCCTCGCCGAGGTCCCGCGCCACGTGTGCGTGATCCTCGACGAGGCCTACTGCGAGTTCAACACGATCGACGACGCCGACGCCTCGCTGGAGCTGCTCGACGCGCACCCCAACCTCGCGCTGCTGCGCACCTTCTCCAAGGTGCACGGCCTGTGCGGCCTGCGCGTCGGCTTCGCGCTGTGCGGCTCGGAGGAGCTGCCGCGGGCGCTCGACCAGGTGCGCCAGCCGTTCTTCTGCAACGCGCTCGCCCAGGCGGCCGCCGTCGAGGCGCTCGCCCACCAGGATGCGGTCGAGGATCGCGTCATCCGCACCGTCGCCGAGCGGATCTCCGTCGACGAGCGCCTGCGCGCGCTCGGCCTCGAGCCCGCCGACTCGCAGGCGAACTTCTGCTGGTTCGCGCTCGGCTCCGAGCGCGACGAGCAGGCCGTCATGCGCGGCCTGCAGGAGCGCGGCGTGCTCGTGCGCGGCGGCAGTGCGCTCGGCTCGCAGACGCCCGCGCTGCGCGTCACCTACGGCCTGCCCGAGGAGAACGCCCGCTTCCTCGACGCGCTCGCCGAGGTGCTCCAGCCGGCGCCCGCGCGCTGAGTCGCTCCCGGCGCCGAGTGGCGCCCGGCGCTGGGACCGGCCGCACGCGCCAGGTCCGGCGATGCCCGCCAACTTGTCTCCCACCCCTCGACCTGGCGCCGTTCGTCTGCTACAAAGACGTGCAGAGAGCGATGTCCGCGTCGATCAGCACATCCGGTTCCGTCTCACCCGTAGACGCCACGTGGCCGTCCTCCTGCCTGTGCCCATCAGGGTACGCCTATCGCACCTGGCGATTTAGCTAGGCGCTTCGGTCCGCACCCGTACGTGAGCGGGTGCCAGCGGCCGCACCGGGTCCCCGAAGCGGGGCCGAGCGCCACCCACAGGGCGTCTCAACGTCCTCCTCACGATCGATCGAGAGGTGGGTGGGAAGCACCTCTAACATGCCCAGGTGTTAGTGAAAGGATGAGTCGATGATGATTGTCATGAAAGAGACCGCCACCGAGGATGAGGTGGAGGCGGTCGTAGCCAAGATCGAGCGAGCCGGCGCGCGCGCACACCGCAGCTCGGGCGCGCGTGTGACCGTGATCGGGGCGATCGGCGACGTCGAGCAGGACGCCAACATCGAGAGCCTCGGCCTCGAGGGCCAGCCCGGCGTCGACCGCGTGGTGCCGATCCTCAAGCCGTACAAGCTCGCCTCCGCGCAGATCACCCACGGCGAGCGCACCGTGCTCGACATCGACGGGCGCAA
>JBKQHH010000161.1:0-5460 GCA_052148875.1 Solirubrobacteraceae bacterium | reverse complement strand
CGATCACGTCGTCGAGCAGCTGGCGCAGGCGGATCTGCAGCGCGAAGCCCAGGCCCGCGCGCTCGTTCATCAGCGTCGTCAGCGCCACCTTCCAGCCGTTGCCCACGCCGCCCACCACGTTCGCGTCCGGGATCCGCGCCTCCTCGATGAACAGCTCGTTGAACTCCGCCTCGCCCGTGATCTGGCGCAGCGGGCGGATCTGCACCGCGTCCTGCTCCATGTCCATCAGGAAGTACGTGAGGCCCTTGTGCTTCGCCACCTCCGAGTCGGTGCGGGCGACGAGCATGCACCACTTCGAGTACTGCGCGCCGCTCGTCCACACCTTCTGACCCGTCACCACCCACTCGTCGGGGTGGGCGGGATCTCTTACCGCGCGCGTCTTCAGCGCCGCGAGATCCGAGCCCGCGTCCGGCTCGGAGAAGCCCTGGCACCAGATCTCCTCCGCCGACAGGATCGGGGGCAGGTAGCGCTCCTTCTGCTCGTCCGTGCCCCACACCATCAGCGTCGGGCCGCCCAGCAGCAGGCCCAGCGTGTTCGCCGCGAACGGCACCCGCGCGCGACCCAGCTCTTCGAAGTAGATCGCCGACTCGCTCTGCGACGCGCCGCGCCCGCCGTACTCCCGCGGCCACGCCGGCGCCGCCCAGCCCGCGTCGTACAGGCGCCGCTGCCAGTCGCGACGGTAGGCGAACTGGGCGTCGTCGTCCGCGTCCGCCGGCGGCTTCGCCTCGGGGGGGTTATCCGCCAGCCAGCCACGCAGCTCGTCGCGGAAGGCCAGCTCTCGCTCGTTGAAGGTCAGGTCCATGCGGCTTGCGCTCACAGACTACTGGAACATTGCTTGACACGTGTCTCAGATGATGTTTCCTGTTCTTCTGGGGCCGCTTTGCGCCGCCCGTCGATATAGGGGGGTGTGAGCACCAGCTCGTATCACTCAGACGACGGTCACGCCGGACGCAGCGCACGACGCGAGGCAGTCCGCCTGAACGATCGGCGGATACAGCGCGCGGCGCAGCGGCGACGCGGCTGGCCGCGTTGTCTACTTGCCGCGCTGCTTGGTCCGTCGAAGCAGGAGCGGCGCGAACTGGCTGAGGAGCAGCGGTGGGCAACGGGTGCACGCGGAGAGGAGCTCGTCGCCGAGTTGCTGGCCAAATGCTGTCCGTCGGCACGCGTGCTGCATGACCGCAAGATGCCTCGCAGCCGGACCAACATCGACCATCTGGCGGTCGTTCCCTCGGGCGTCTACGCGATCGACACCAAGCGCTACCGCGGCCGGATCCAAGTCCGCAAGCCGCTGTTTGGAGCGCCGTCGCTGCTGATCGCCGGGCGCGACCGCACGAAGCTCGTCGCGGGCCTCCACAAGCAGGTCGACGCCGTGCGCGCAGCGCTCGCCGAGATCGCACCGGAGGCGCCCGTGCGCGGGTGCTTCTGCTTCGTCGCCCCCGAAGGACGGCTTGCCGATGTCGGTCTGCCAGTGCTGCGTACGCTCGAGATCGATGGCTTCCAGCTCTACCGTCTGCGGCGACTCGCCAAGCGCCTGCAGCGCACAGGACCACTGACTGCGGAGCAGATCGAAGCCCTCACGGCGCATCTGGCACAGAACTTCCCGTCGGCGTAGGCTGATGTCCGCGCCATACGGTAGAAAGGAACCTATGCATGGTAGAATATGACCCATGTCGCTGAACGTTAAGAATCCGGAGGCGCACAAGCTCGCACGGGAGCTCGCTGAGCTGACGGGAGAGAGCATGAGCGCGGCTGTCACGATCGCAGTGCGAGAGCGGCGTGACCGTGTCCTCGCCAGTCGGTCGGGAGGGCTGGCCGAGCGCATGCTCGAGATTGGACGGGACTGCTCCGGGCGGCTGCCGAAGGCTGTGCGCGCGATCGACCACGGCGAGATGCTCTACGACGAGAACGGCCTGCCGACGTGATCGTCGATACCTCAGCCCTGATCGCGATCCTGCGCGACGAGCCCGAGGCGTCGGTGTACGCGCACGCGATCGAATCCGCGGGCATACGCCGGCTCTCGGCGGCGAGCTACGTCGAGGTGGGAGCGGTCATCGACCGCGCAGGTGATGCGATCGCCAGCCGCCGCGTCGACGAGCTGCTGGCCGTCGCGGGCATCGAGGTCGAAGCGGTGACGGCAAACCAGGCGCAGATCGCACGGGAGGCCTACCGGGATTTCGGGAAGGGCAGCGGCCACCCGGCTCATCTCAACTTCGGCGACTGCTTCTCCTATGCGCTGGCTAAGACCGCGGGAGAGCCGTTGCTGTTCAAGGGCGCCGACTTCCAGCACACGGACGTCGCGTCCGCGCGATAGGAGCCCTGAGCAGGCGATGGCGGTGGCACGCGGGTCTCACGCCGTGCGGGAGCTGCGAGAGCTGCCTGTTCAGCTGATTGACCCCAACCCCTCGCAGCCGCGACAGCACTTCGACGAGACGGCGCTGCAGGCGTTGGCGGATTCCATCCAGGAGCGTGGCGTTCTGCAGCCGGTGCTCGTGCGTCCTCGTCCGGGCGGCAGATACCAGCTCGTCGCGGGAGAGCGGCGCTGGTTCGCGGCTCAGATCGCGGGCCTGGAGCAGGTCCCCGCGCTGGTGTGCCGATACGACGATGCCGCGACTCTCGAAGTGGCGCTGATCGAGAACATGGCACGCGAGGACCTCAGCCTCCTGGAGGAGGCACGCGCCTGCCAGGCACTGGTGGAGCTCGGTCTCACTCACCGGCAGATCGGGAATCGCGTGGGGCGGAGCGTCAGCGCAGTGGCGAACCTGAGACGCCTGCTGAACTTGTCCGACGACATCCTTCAGTTCATCGAGCGGGGCGAGCTGGGCATGGCCCACGGACTGGCGCTGCTGGTGGCGAAGGACGCCGCGGTGCGCCGCGAGCTAGCTGGAAAAGCTGTCGAAGAACGATGGACGGTGCTGGCGATCGAAGCTCGTGCCCGTGAAAGCAACAAGGAGGCGACCGGCCTCGACGAGCATGCGCGGGCACCACGGTCGAGTCGTAGAGGTGACACGCAAGAGCGATACCTAGACGAGGCCAGTCTCGCGGTTGCAAAGGCCTGGGGCGATTTGGTGGGCGTGGAAGTCAGTGTCCGCCCGATGGCCCACGGGCGAGTGCGCCTCGAGGTCCAGTTCAACTCCCCAGAGGCGGCGCTCGTCGCGGTCGGGCGACTGGCCGACGCGGTGTCCAGCTCGAAGGGTGGGCAGCTGCCCTAACCCGTGCAGCGCTGGGAGATCGGGGCAGAGAGAGACTATCTCCATGACTGCGGCATATGTTCCTCAACAGGCCATCGAACGAGCACGGACGATCGCTTGGACGACCGCGCTGGGCGCAATCACAGTCGAGGCGTTGTCTGAGCGCGACGCGCTGAGCGCCGCCACGGCCAAAGAGCGCTTGGACGAGGCCGTTGGATTGGGCCTGCTCGAGAAGCATTCGGTGCTGGTCGGCTACTCCGACCTCTACACGGCGACCGTCGCTGGTCGGAAGCTCGCTCGCAAGCACGCAGACGCCGGCGGATACTCCTATCCGGAGGGGCTGCGCACGGCTCGCGTCACCATCAAGGAGGCCCGCCACACGATCGCCTGCGCCAGCGTGGCGGCCGCCTTGGAACGCCGCTACCCTGATCACCGCGTCATCGGAGAGCGCGAGCTGCATCGGGATGAGAGCAGCCAGAAACGTCGCGTGGCAAGTGTGGAGGTACGGCGTCACGGGCAGATGCGGTCTCACTACCCCGACATCGTGATCTGGCCACCTTCCACAGCCGGATCCCCGCCGCCATTGCCGATCGCGGTGGAGGTCGAGCTGACGATGAAGTCCAGAGAGGAGCTGATGGCGATCTGCCGTGCGTTTGCCCGCAGCCGCCACATCGAGGGGGCGCTGTACTACGCGGAGACCACGAAGATCGAGGAAAGGCTCCTCGCTGCGATCGAAGAGTTGAAGGCCGAGGAGACGGTGGTGGTCAATCCCCTGAGTGAGATCGTCAAGGCACTGCCCGGCTTTGAGCTCGTCCCATGGGATACCGACGAGTGACCGCAGCGCATCAGGTGGCGCTGAGCTGAAGCACCTCGACCGTCGCGTGCTTGTGCGCCTCGGCGCACAGCCCTCCGTCCTTGGTGGCAAGCGGCTCGCCCAGCTGCTCGGCGAGTGCGACGAACAGGCCGTCGGCCGCCGTGAGATTCCCGCGCAGTGACCAGGCGCGCTGCCGCAGGGGAAGACTGGGGAAGAGCTCAATCGGCAGATCGCCGAGGTCCAGTACCGCAGCTGCTGCGCGCTCCTCCGACACTTCTCCGCGATGTGCCTCTCGACGCAGCACCGCCAAGATCTCGAACACGACCAAGTCGGGGGCGGCGAGCTCGCTCTCGAGGCTCATCAGCGCCTCGACGTCTCGGGCCACACCCGTGCCCAGGAGGAAGTCGACGACCGCCGATGTGTCGACGACGGTCACTCGCCGCGATCGCGAAGGTCGCGGACCGTCAGCTCGGTTGGCTCGGAGAGATGTACCGCGCCACGGGCCTCAATCCGAGCAGCCAACTCTTCCGGCGTCGGTCGAGCGACCGCGCGACCGAGCACGCCGCGCAGGTACTCCGAGAGGGACACGCCAGACATGGCCGCCCGTGCCTTCAGCCTGCGATGCACGTCGTCCGGGACATCGCGAATCTGAATGAGGGTTCCCATACAATGCGAATGATACCATGCGATATGCATGCATCAGACGCATGGTCCTATATCGCACTTGTAGTTTCGCGTAGGTATCGAAGGCTTTTTGCTCGGCCGCCGACCCGGGCGCTAGATTCCTGTGGTGTCTGCCCCGGACTCCGGCCTGCGCGTCGCGCACCTGGACGCCGACGCGTTCTACGTCTCGATCGAGCTGCGCCGACACCCCGAGCTGCGTGGCAGGCCGGTGGTGGTCTCCGGCACGGGGCCCCGCGCGGTCGTCACCACCGCCAGCTACGAGGCGCGACGCTTCGGTGTCGGCTCGGCGATGCCCGCCTCGCGCGCGCGGCGGCTGTGCCCGGACGCGGTCTTCCTGCCGCCGGACTTCGCCACCTACCGCGAGGCCTCCAGGCAGGTGATGGACCTGGTGCGCGCGCACGTCGAGCGCGTCGAGGTCGTCGGGCTCGACGAGGCCTACCTGGACGTCGCCGGGCTGTTCTCGCCGCGCGCGGCGATGCGCAGGCTCATCGCCGAGATCAGGGCCGCCACCGAGCTGACGTGCTCGGTCGGCATCGGCCCCAACAAGCTCGTCGCGAAGGTCGCCTCCGACGCGGAGAAGCCCGCGGGCTTCGTCGTGCTCAGCCGCGAGCAGGCATGCGCACGCTTCGCGGGTGCATCGCCCGGTCTCGTGCCGGGCATCGGGCCGAAGACAGCAGCGCGCTTGGCCGAGCTTGGGCTGACCACGCTCGCCGCCCTCGGCGCCGCCCCCGAGCAGCTGCTCGTCGAGCGCTTCGGGCCCAATCTCGGGTGCGA